>JBIKUP010000323.1:0-2732 GCA_044347535.1 Burkholderiaceae bacterium | reverse complement strand
CGGTGGTCGCCGTATCATTTTCCTCACCACGTCAAGCCGCTTTGACATGACCGGCGGACCATCGGGCACCGGCTAAAAACAACAAAATCCGTTCAATAGCAAACTGCTATGTTTGTATTTTGAAAATATTTCGAACGGAATTGCTTACGCGGCGGTGTCGTGCTGAAATCAGGCCCGATGCAAAACCAACCGACCTCGCCGACTTCCAAACCGTTTGCCTATCTCGCCCCCGCCCTCGTCTGGATGCTGGCTTGGGGTGTGATGCTGATTGCACAGAACAAGATCAGTCTTGGCAATCTTGCTTTGATATTGGTGCTGGCAAATGCAGTGGCTTCGCTCTGGCTGCGCCCGCTGGCGTCGATTCTGATTAGCTCAATCGCTGTTGGGCTATTCAATTGGATGTTTGTGCCACCGCGATTCACCCTAACAGTTGAGTTATCAGAAGATGTGCTGCTACTAGTCACCACGCTCGCGGTGAGTACCGTGATCAGCTACCTGATGGAGTTGAAGCGTCAAGCGGCTGACCGTGTCTCGACGCATCAGATTCAGGCGCGAATAGCTGAAGAGCATGTACAAAGCCAGCAGCTACGCAACACCCTGCTCACTTCAATCTCGCACGACTACCGTACGCCGCTAACCACGGTGATGAGCTCAGCTTCTGCGATCGCCGATCAGGTCGGACGCATGCCCACCGAACGCATCGGGCAGCTAGCCGAAGTCATCCTCGACGAGGTACAGCAACTGCATCGCATGACCAACAACACCTTGCAGCTGGCACGCTTGGATAGCAATAAAGTTGATATACCCATGAACTGGGAATCAGTCGAGGAAATCGTCGGCACGGTTGGTACACGCGCACGTCGCAATCACCCGCAGCGTCGCATCGAGATTCGCTTGGCAGATGGTTTGCCACTGCTGAGATGCGATGCGGTGCTTATGAATCAGTTACTCGACAACCTGATTGAAAACTCACTCCGACATAGTGATGACGACAAGCCGCTCATCATTCAGGCACATCACGATGGCGCCGCACTTTATCTCAGCGTTCAAGATCAGGGCTGCGGCATCAGCGACGCCTGGAAAGAACGCGTGTTCGATATTTTCCAACGGGTAGAGGCAAGTGATGCACCTGCCGACGGTCAAATGCGACGCGGCATCGGTATCGGGCTTGCGGTCTGCCGCGCCATTGCGGAGGTGCATGGCGGTCATCTGCAGATTACCGATACCCCGGGTGGCGGCACTACGGTCAGCCTGACGCTACCACTGTCCGAGCAACCTGAGCAACCGCGCGAGTTGACTGAATGAAGACCCGTATCTTGCTGGTCGAAGATGACCTCACCCTGCGCGAGGTACTCAAGCAGTCGTTAGAACTTGAGGGCTTTTCGGTTGACAGCCACAGCACACTTGCTGGTGCTAAAGCGGCATGGGCTTATCACCTGAATACGCCACGTAGTCCCAGTAACTTATCAATTGTTATTGTTGACTTGGGTCTGCCGGATGGTGACGGTAGCACGCTCATTCGATTAATTCGATCACAATCAAAACTTCCGGTATTGGTGATCTCTGCCCGCGAAGATGATGTCAGTAAGATTAATTTACTCGACGCCGGCGCCGATGATTATTTAGTCAAGCCATTCAGTATCGGGGAACTGAAAGCCCGTATTCGGGTTGCACTGCGGCGGCAATCACCCGACTACCATACACCGACCGACGAGATACGTATCGGTGCGCTCGATATCAATATCCCAAAGCGGCAGGTGAAACGACTCGGCGAACGTGTTCATCTGACACCGACAGAATTCAATCTGCTCGCCCGCCTGTTATCGCAAGCAGGGCAAGTCGTCACCCACCGGCAGCTGCTCAAAGATGTGTGGGGTGCCGCATATGTCGAGCATGTGCATTACTTGCGGCTGTATATGACACAACTCCGCGCCAAGCTTGAATTCGACCCCGCCGCACCCGAGCTGCTGCTAACTGAGACCGGGGTGGGCTACCGATTCTGCGAGCTGAGCCTGCCGGCTGGATAATCTCTGATTAACCTTACTGCTATTCGGGAAGCTCAGTCATTAAGACCAATCCTTATGCTTTCCTAATGCCTTCTTTTTTAATCTCGGCCGCGCGGCATCGGTCATTGTCATTAAATTAATCCCCTCTGGTTAGTCAAACCGTGATCGGTGCTGCGCAATTTCTTGTCACCCGAAATGCGCAGTGCATGACCCTCAACTCGTGATCACTGCCTCGCGAAAGACCCAATGACGATCAGTAATCCCGAGTTTTCCGAAACACCCTTGATGCAATCGGTTAAGGTGAATCCGGATGCACTTCACCACCATAGCTCGACCGCAGTGCTCACCCTCGCCGCCATCGGCGTTGTGTTCGGTGATATCGGCACTAGCCCACTCTACTCACTGAAAGAATGCTTCGCGCCTGAGCACGGCATTCCATTCTCGACAGCTGCGGTGTACGGCATTGTGTCGCTGATCTTCTGGTCACTCACCTTGGTGGTGACACTGAAATATGTCGCCTTCGTGCTGCGCGCCGATAATCATGGAGAAGGTGGCGTGCTATCGCTGATGGCACTCGCACTGCGCTCGGGACGCGGCAAGCCGAAACGATTCCGCATGATGCTAATGCTGGGTGCGCTCGGCGCCTGTATGTTATTGGGCGAATCTGTGATTACCCCGGCGATTTCCGTACTGTCGGCGGTAGAAGGATTGGAAGTCGTGAATCCG
>JBIKUP010000322.1:0-2738 GCA_044347535.1 Burkholderiaceae bacterium | reverse complement strand
AGGTGAGCATGTAGCTGCGATCAGCTGCAAACGCCAGCTCGGCCAGTGTGCCGGCGAAGCATGAGCCTTCATCGATCAGCGCAAACAGGCTGCGTGATGACACATCAATCCGCGCAAAGGTACGTCGCATGAAACCCAGCGTCTCACGTACCAGCCAGTGCGCGGCATGCGCCTGCATACTGGCATCGCACGCCAATACGTGCTCGCGCTCACCTGCAGTTTTGAGTACCCAGATACCCAGCTCAATTTCATTGGTACGCAGGTGCAGGATGGCGTCGTCCAACTCGCGTGCCATTTGCAATGGCCACCAATTCACACCTGCCGCTTCAATACCAGCGATGTCAGCAGGCTGCGGCGTTGATGGCGCATGCACTGTGATGGTCGCGCTGCGCGCCTCACGATCCAACACCACATCGACATACTGGTAGCGCACACCCTGTGCATTGAATTCGCGTTGCAGCGGTGTTAAATGCACGCCCTTGGCTTGTGCTGGTCGATCACTGCCTGCTGCCAGTGCTTCAGCCCGCTCACGCACGGCTTGTGCGAACTGCGCTGGCTTAGCGATCTCGTCGACTAGCCGCCAATCTTTGGCACGTTGACCACGTATCCCTTCGGATGTCGTGCAGAAGATATCTGCATGATCATGCCGCACCTTGCGCTTGTCGGTCAGTCGCGTCAAACCACCCGTACCTGGCAGCACGCCCAGCAAGGGCACCTCGGGCAAACTCACTGAGGAGGATCGGTCGTCGACCAACAGAATCTCATCGCATGCAGCGGCAAGTTCATAACCACCACCAGCGCAGGCGCCGTTGACCGCAGCAAGGAACTTGAGCCCGGAATGGCGACTGGAGTCTTCCAGACCGTTACGAGTCTCGTTGGTGAATTTGCAGAAGTTGACCTTCCAGGCGTGGCTGGATTTACCAAGCATGAAGATATTCGCGCCCGAGCAGAATATTCTATCGAGGCCACTGCCGATCACGACCACGCGCACCTGCGGGTGCTCGAAACGGATTCGCTGTATCGCGTCGTGCAGTTCGATGTCGACGCCAAGATCGTAAGAGTTCAGCTTGAGCTTGTAGCCGTCGCGCAGCCCGCCATCCTCATTCACTGTCATGGTCAGGTTTGCTACCGTGCCCTCGACCGCCAGCTTCCAATGCCGGTAGTGCTCAGGGGTGGTTTGGTAGTCAACGACAAAGGACGCGCTCATGGGTCTCCTGATGCAATATCATGCTTTTTAGCAAGTCACCGGAACTATATTGCGTACCGGCCGCAACGTCAATCGATTAGGCACGCAATTCTTGCCACTTGGGCAAGAGCTTGATCACGGCGTGAGATGTTCGCGCAGCCGCGTGAGCGCTTGCTCGGGCTGCAAGGCGCTGGTATCAAGGGTCTGATCGGCCTTGGTGTAGAACTGCGCACGGCTCTCCAAAATGCGCTTCAAGTCGTCCATGGCCTCGCGGTTGCCCGCCATCGGGCGCCGGTCGCCCTGCGCCAGCACCCGGCTCATGTGCTCTTCAGGTGTCGCCTTTAGCCACACCGTGTAGCAATGCGTTAGCAATAAGTTGAAGGTTGCGGGCTCGGAGACAATGCCGCCGGGCGTGGCTATCACCGCTCTCGAATGGGCGCGGATGACTTCTTCCAGCGCGCGCTGCTCGTACCGGCGGTAAGCGGTCTGCCCGTAGAGCGCGTGGATCTCGGCGATACCGCAGCCTGCCAGCGCCTCGATTTGCCCTGACAGCTCAATGAAAGGCACACCCAGCTCGGTAGCCAGCGCCTGACCCAGGCTGGACTTACCCGCACCACGCAGCCCAATTAAGGCAATGCGCTGACGGCGCGTCGACTCGCTGGTCGGCTGCTCGAATAACACCGCCAGCGCGGCGCGTGCCTTGGCCAGCTCTTCGTCGCTACGGCCGCGCAAGGTTTCGCGGATCATCAACCAGTCGGGTGACGAAGCGGCTTCGTCGCCCGTCATCTCGGCCAGCGAGCAATTCAGCACCACGCAGAGTTGGCGCAGGAACTGGATAGAGGCATTACCGACACCGGTCTCGACATTGGCCACATGGCGTTCAGAGACATCGGCCAGCTTGGCCAGCGCTTTTCGGGTCAGGCCACGGCGCGCGCGCAGCAAGCGCACACGCTCGCCCAGCGCGCTGAGGAACGGGTCTTTGTCGTGCGCCTCGAGGTGGGTGGCGCTGGGATCTGCGGGCTGGTTAAATGGCATGGATTCGCGTTGGGGCTTTCTTGACGCAAGCAAGATAGTGCACTTACACTCATTCTTGCATGCATTATAAGTTCGCAAAATAAAAAATACCAAGGCGCTGTGCCCGGCAATAAGGCGACGGCCCGTATAGGAGACAACCATGCAGAACGCTGCACCGCAACTACCGCAGCGCTTCAACTTCGCGCAGCATCTGCTCGCGCTCAACGAGGCTCGGGGGAACAAGATTGCCTTCCGCGATGATCGCTGCGACTTGAGCTACGCTGAGTTGGACCATCGGGTGCGCTGTTTTGCCGCTGGACTGCTGGCCCATGGTCTGCAGCCTGAGCAGCGCGTGTTGCTAGTGATGCTTGATACCGTCGATCTGCCCGTGGCGTTTCTGGGTGCGCTGTATGCGGGTGTGGTCCCGGTGCCGGTCAATACCTTGCTCACCGCAGAAAACTACGGCTACATGCTCACTCACAGTGACGCAAAAATGATCGTGGTGTCAGATGCGCTAAGAAGCACCGTCGATCCAGCC
>JBIKUP010000363.1:0-2753 GCA_044347535.1 Burkholderiaceae bacterium | reverse complement strand
GGATTCAGCAACTATCTGAATCTTTTCGTCAATTTTCTCCAGCGTTTTCTGGGCCTCATTGGTATAGTAGGGTTTCAGGTCATGACGACTAAGAAGCGCACTGTTTCTAGTCGAGTCCGTATGGAGTTGTTTCAGTGGCGTCGATGTGGCGCTGCTTGGGGTGATGGAATCCGCTCTATTCTCAGGTGCATCGTAGTTTCGTCGCCCCGTTTTGGTTCTCCGAATCATGTCTGCAACCGAGCTTTTTTCTGGTTGCGTAGGTGATTGTGGGGGCGAAGTCCCATCGATTTCTGCTGTCTTCGGAATACTTTCCGTGTTTGTTACCGCGATATGCAGAATTTGTTTTAGTTTTTCGATATCCGTCTGCAGCGAATCGACTTCTTTCTGGCATTGTTCAATCTCTTCTTTGTTGGCTCTTGCGCGTGTCTTTGTAATAAGTTCGGTCTTGTTTAGCGTGAGTTCGTCCTGCCATTTGCTTAGCGCCTCATGAAAAGGACGAAGTTCTTCCTCATTCGAAGAGGGTGAATCAGTGGGTGAATTCGTGGTTGAATTTGTGCGTGAATTTTCGCCGGATGGAAACCACGAATTTTCGGATTCTGAGTCTTCGCTGGGTGAGCCAACACTGGAGTCGGAGTCTGAAACTCGATCCGATCCTAGCATTTGACGAAGATTGGCATACTGCTGCTGAAGCGATGCCAACTTTTTCTCAAGTCGTTCTATTTTCTTTTCCTGATTCTTTTCGGCTGCCGCCTTGATAGATGCAGTGCAATCACTTATTGCATTGAGAAGCTCGCGTTCTTGTTGCTTTATCTGAGTATTAGGATCATTATTTTCTTGTACTCTTGCTCGGCGGGCATTGTTACGAACCCTTTCTTTATCTGCTTGGTTGTTGTTTGGATAGGGCGTCGTATTAGCAGCTGTGTGAATAGTTGTGAATACCTGCTGCTGTGACTGCTGTAACGGTTGTTTGGATTCGCCTTGGGTTAGCTGTTCTTTATCAGTAGATTGTTGGATCAGATTTTTCACTTCTAAGTCAGATGAAATTGATAACATGATGCAATCTCCTATGCCAGAGCAGTTGAATCGACCCGAAGTGAGTCAGCTAGCAATTCTGCAAGTGGCTCTTCGCGCGAACTGTTCATAATTGTTTTTTGAGCTTCCTTGGCATGTTTTGCGTAGCCATCTAGTATCTGAGCCAGCTCCTCGCCGGTCAGCATGTCGGGGTAAAGAAAATGCTGCATGAATACAATGCAGTCACGTTGCCGATCAAGACCGTAAACGCCCGAAACTTTGGTGCCGGTAAGTAGATTGATTGCTAGCATTCGAGCTAGAATTTCTTCACGGTCGAAGTCGGGTAATTCACCGATATCGACATAGCAAACCAGCCGATCATTCATTTCAAGGTCGTCGAAAAAAAGACCGATATCAACCCCATGCAAGGTTATTTGGTTCGTTGAACCCAGGGCATCGCTGTCGGGATAATGGAGTGCGATACAGGTTTCCCGGCATAGCTGTTGGAAGTCTGCCAAGTTCATAGGGTGTGCCTCCTGATTAATTTGTTAATTGCAACAGTAAACGGATGGCTTAATTGGAAGTAATTAGCGAAAAATCCGTCACTACGCTGAGGCAGTCGATTGATCTTCTAATTGCTTACTAAGTCGTTTTACGATTGCCTGAATTTTTGGTTTGGTTGTGGCTGGCTTACCACGGCCAAAAAATCAGTAACTCTGAACCGGCAAGTGGTTCAGTTGGGGGCGTCGCAGTGGGATGGGTGCAGAAGGGTAAGCCGCCAAAGGAGTCTAGGGGGCTGACTTGGCGCTTAGGTTTTTGGGGAAACAGTCTCGGATACTTGGATCGCTAGCGAGCGTTCAGAATTGCTACTAATTGCCGCCACCCTTTGGGCGTGAACATGCACGGGGCAAATACTTCCCGTCAATCATGACCAGCAGGTGACTTGAATTGTTTTTGCGTCCCGCAGTGTGGATCGGCGCAGGCGGGATTTATGACTGAATTAACGGGATAACTGCACTCTCGATTTCGTCAGCAGTGGTGATGGATGCATACCGGGCGACAACTTTGCCCTGTCGATCCAGTAAGAATTTGGTGAAGTTCCATTTGATCATCTCACTGCCCAGCAGGCCCGGTGCCTCGCGCTTCAAGTGCGCGAATAAAGGATGTGTCTGCGCACCGTTAACCTCGACTTTGGCAAACAGCGGGAAGGATACGCCATAGTTCTTTTCGCAAAACTCGGCGATTTGTTCGCCTTCACCCGGTTCTTGCGCACCGAATTGATTACACGGAAAACCAAGTACGACGAAACCCTGATCTTTATACTTCCGGTAGAGCGCCTCCAGTCCGGCATATTGGGGAGTAAAACCGCATCGGCTGGCTGTATTGACGACGAGAACTACCTTGCCGCGGTAGTCAGCCATCGTGGTCTGGCTGCCGTCAATGGTCTGTAGGGCGATATCGTAAAGGTCGGTCATCGGAATCTTTGGCTGATAAGCGGAATGTCCTGATGCTAGCAGTTTGGCTGACAGCCTGCTGAGCGCTGGGTAGGCGATAATCCGGGTCTATGTCGATCGCTGAAAACATCACTAAAGTCCGGCTAGCCTTAGGACAGGCCGCTGCGGAACATGGCCGAAATCCCGCTTCGGTAAACCTATTGGCGGTTTCCAAGACCTTCGGGGCCGAAGCGGTCATCGATGCAGCCGATGCCGGGCAGATCGCTTTGGGTGAAAACTATTTGCAGG
>JBIKUP010000016.1:0-10678 GCA_044347535.1 Burkholderiaceae bacterium | reverse complement strand
AAATTCCCGCGGGTGCTCGAATCATCGAATACTGCGGAAAGCGCATCAGCGAAAAGCAGGCGGATCAGCGATTTGGTCTCGACCCCGACAATCCTCACCATACCTTTTTCTTTAGCCTGGAAAGTGGCCGACTGATTGATGGCGGCGATAACGGTAATGACGCGCGTTGGATCAATCACTCGTGCGAACCGAATTGCGAGGCGCAAGAATCAAAGGGGCGCGTTTACATTCACGCGTTGCGGGATATATCGCGCGGCGAAGAGCTATGCTACGACTATGGTTTGGTGGTTGAGCAGCGCATGACGAAGGCGCTAAAAGAAGCCTACGCCTGCCGATGCGGCAGCGACGACTGCCGCGGCACCATGCTCGCACCGAAAACCCGTGCCAAGTCGACTCGCTAGCAAAGACCGGAAAAACTTTTCGGACTGCTTCTGCTAACTGCTTCTGCTGACTTATTTTTCTGAATAACGCAGCTGAATACCGCAGCCGAATAAAACAACCGACTAAGACTGCTCGCTAATTTCTGAGCACGCCATAGTTAGTCAAGCGAAGCGACCTCTGCTTACCAACGCCCGAGGTCCTCGCGTGCGAGATCAAGGAATTCGGTACGCATCGCAAGGTTATCTTGTAGCTCGCCGAGCATGGCCGAGGTGACGGTTTCTTCACCGGCAGTACGAATTCCGCGACTCTCCATGCAAAGGTGACGGCAGCGGATTACGACCCCGGCCGCACGTGGCTCCAGCATCTCCATCAAGGCATTCGCAACCTGCATGGTGAGCCGCTCTTGTACTTGTAGCCGCTTCATGAAGCAGTCGACCAAGCGCGTCAGCTTCGACAAGCCAACAATTTTCCCCTTAGGCAGGTAGCCGATGGTTGCCTTACCAAAGAATGGGGCGAGGTGATGCTCGCAATGACTGTAAACCGGAATGTTGCGCACCACGATCAACTCGTTGTAATGCTCGGCACCATCCTCGAAAGCCTTCATGACGTCGGCTGGGTTTTGTTTATAACCCGAGGTCCAATGCGCCCAGGCATTGACCACCCGCGCCGGCGTCTCGACAAGACCATTGCGATCAGGGTCTTCACCGATGCTGATCAGAAAGCGCCGCCAGTCTTGCTCAGTAAATTTTTCAGCCATCGTTCATTTCCCTTACGGTCGTTCGACACCGCGGCCGAACATGTCATTATTGAACTGTCTAGTTTGATTGACATCGTAACCGAAATTCACAGCTAACACATCGAAATGTCCGGCCGCCTTGCGAGGTAAAGCGTACGTTATGCTCTAGCCCTTTCTGCAACCTGCTTTGGATCGACTACTGGAGCCCGCAATGCCCTTGAAACACGTACTCGCAACCCTGGCCTTTCTCATGTTGCCGCTGAGCGCGCTGTGTGAGCCATTCGCCTACGTACAAAACGAGAAGTCGGGAACGATATCAGTGATTGATACCGCGACCGATGAGGTGGTTGGAGAGATTAAGGCGGGAGACAAACCACGTGGCGCCGCGCTCTCAGCTGATGGAAAGTGGTTATTTGTCAGCGACCAACCCAACAATATCTTGGTGAAGGTTGACACCGAAACACGAGAGGTGGTTGGGAAGATCGAGCTGGGCGAATCGCCGGAAGGTGTTTCCAGTTCGCCGGATGGGAAGTGGGTCGCCGCCGCTTCGGAAATTAGTAACTCAGTGAATTTCATCGACGCGACCAGCGGGAAAAAAATGTATGCCGTGAAGACGCGCGGCAAGAATCCGGAACACGCTATTTTCAGCCCCGAGGGCAAATGGATGTTCGTGTCTGCCGAAGATGCCGACAGTGTCGACATCATTGATGTGAAGCGCCGCAAACAAGTGGCGTCCGTCAAGGTGGGCGATCGGCCGCGGGGGATTGCGTTCCGGCCTGATGGCAAGGTCGCTTACGTCGCTTGCGAGATCGCCAGCACGGTGTATGCGATCGATGTCGAAAAGCGCAAGGTTATCAAACAAATAAAAACCGGCAATTTTGCTAACGGTGTGGCCATGGCACCCGACGGCAAGCGTGTGTTCATCTCGAACGGGAAGGATGCCACCGTATCTGCGATCGACACCACCAGCCATGAAATCCTTGCCACGATCCCTGTCGGGAAGCGCCCATGGAACATGGCGATCACACCAGACGGCCGCAAGCTTTACGTGGCAAATGGCCGCTCGAATTCGGTGACGGTGATTGACGCGATAGCGTTGAAAGCGATATCGGAAGTGCAAGTTGGCGAAATGCCATGGGGCGTAGTTATTAAATAACTATAGCCTTCGTTAGCGTAGAAAAAGTCGCCGCGCATTGCTAACCGCGATGCTCAGTTTTTGAATGTTGGTTGTCGGTTTGATAGCGCGGCTTGATGGGCCTCAACAGCTTGAAAAATTTTCACTTGTAGCCCGTATTGAGCAAGACCTATAGTCCGAAGCCCACTAGCATTGCAGAAGCGTTTTCGGCGATATTGTGCAAACACTATCAATGAAAGTTTTGCCGCGTTAGCGGTCACAAACCGTGTTGTTTATAAAAACCAATCGGAGATTAAATTGGCCAAATCCAACGTTTTCGTAAAGAGCGCCCTGGCATCGGCACTGCTCATCGCCTTCTCGGCATCGAGCTTTGCAAATACAAAAGATGAGAACCTCGAAAAAATCTCGGGATTCAGAACATCGGGCACAGCAATCGATATCCCTACCGTTCCACAGACCGGCGCTAACGTCGATCAGTTGAAGGCAAACCTGAAAAAGATCAAGATGCCCGAAGGCTTCAAGATCGAACTGTACGCTGTTGTTCCTGACGCGCGTTACATGGCAGTTGCTCCATCGACCAACATGCTGTTCGTTGGCACGCGCAAAACCACCGTATGGGCAGTTACCGACCGTAACGGCGACAACGTCGCTGACGAAGTCAAGCCTTTCGCACCTTCGATTAAGTTCAAGAACCCGAACGGTGTTTGCTGGACTAAAGACGGCTTCCTGATCGTGGTTGAGTCGAACCGCGTTCTGAACTTCCCAGCAGCTGAATACTTCTACGAAGGTCCAGACGTTGCAGTGATCACTGCAGTCAATCATGGCGGCCTGATCCCAGTTGAAGAAGAGTCCTTCAACCACACCGGCCGTACCTGCAAAGTTGCGGATGATGGCAAGGTCTACATCACCCTCGGCCAGCCTTTCAATGTGCAGCCGAAAGACAAGATCGACCTGTACAACAAGACTGGTATCGGTGGCGTTCTCCGTCTGAACCCATTCGATGGCTCCGGCAAAGAAGTGTACGCAATGGGTATGCGTAACCCAGCTGGTCTGGACATCAACCCGAAAGACAAAACCATCTGGACCACCGACAACCAAGTTGACGGTCTGGGCGATGACGTCCCACCGGGCGAACTGAACCGCATCACCAAAGCTGGTCAGCACTTCGGTTTCCCGTTCTACAACGGCAAATTCAAAGTTGCTGGATCGCCTGCTGCTCCTGACCTGAAGGGTCTGCCTGAGCCAGCTGGCATGATCTTCCCGCAAGTTGAGTTCCCTGCTCACCAGGCGCAGCTCGGTATGTCGTTCTACACCGGCAAGTCGTTCCCGAAGAAGTATCAGGGCGGCATGTTCATCGCTTCGCACGGTTCCTGGAATCGTAAAGAGCCAAGCGGCTACCTGATCAACTACGTTCCGGTCAATGCTGACGGTACGGCAGGCAAAGCTGAAGTGTTCGCAGAGGGCTTCCTCGACCCAGTCACCAAGCGCGCAATTGGCCGTCCAGTCGACGTTGCCAACCTGCCTGATGGCTCGATCCTGGTGTCCGATGACTACGCTGGCGCGCTCTATCGCATCAGCTACGCGGGCAACTAATCGCGACGGATAAATGCTGAGCCACAAGCTCGGCAGTCATCTGAGCCAAGCCCGCCGCAAAACATTGCGGCGGGCTTTTTTTTGACAACGTTAATCTTCGTTTATTTCCAGAATCCAGGATGAAAACCGCTATCTTTATCTCAGCCAGCGCCCTCTACCTTGGTCTGTGCGCACCTGTCGCCGCAGGCGACGTTGCTGCAGGCGCTTCGGTCGCCCAAAGCTGCATCATGTGTCACGGCGAAAAAGGCTTATCAACCATGGCGGGAACGCCTTCGCTGGCCGGACAACCCGACCTCTATCTTGCTAGCCAGCTGCGCGATTTCCGCGAGGGCAAGCGACACAACGAGGTGATGAATGTGATTGCGAAGCCACTCAGCGACGCAGACATTGACAATGTGGCGGCCTATTTCGCGCAGTTCGAGATTCAGCTAAAGAAGCGCTGAGTAAAGCCTGCGCATGTCACCTGCGGCGCATGACCGGCCGCGGTAATCGAGAACCCCCTCTTTACAGCGGGGGTTTTTTATTTGGGTAAGACTAGAGGGTGTGGCCAACTATCTTCTGTTAACTGCAACATCAAAACACATCGCTGTGAATCGCATTTAATATGGCTTCAATCGCTGGGTGCTGAATTTTGCGTTCATTGGAAATAGCGTAAATCTGTTCTCTGACTTGGGTCATAACGCCGACCTCGACAGCGCCAAACTGTGACTTCACATCTTGTGCCAGTACCGTTGGCGCTGGAAACAAGCCGCGCCCAGCGCGACCAAAGGTGTGTAGCAACGCATTGTCATCAAACTCGCCAATAAGATCCGGTTGAATATCATGGAGTTCAAGCCAATGATCAATACGAGCTCTTATTGCATTATTTCGAGTGGGCAGTAGCATGGGCGCACCCGTCAGGCTTTTCGGAAACCCCTTGCGGTAGCGCTCAGCTAACTCAGGCACCGCGTACAAGCTAATCTGCGTCTCACCTAACAAGTGACTGAACACTCGTAACGATGAACCTGGCGGCACTGCACGGTCGGTGAGCATTACATCGAGCTTGTGAACCGAAAGCTTGCCAAGCAAGGATTCGAATTGCTCTTCATAACAGATCAAACGCACGCGTTGCGGAAGTGCGAGTGCTGCGTCTAGCATACGCGATGCGATCAGCTTGGGCAGCGAATCAGAAATTCCGACAGTGAGGCGCATCACCGGCTCAGTATCGACGTCGGCCAAAGCTTCTTGCAACTGCTCGCCCAGCAAAAAAATCTGGTCGGCATAACGTAACGCGATTTGGCCTGCCTCGGTCAACACCAAGCGACGGCCCTGCGGCTTGAACAGCGCCTTGCCCATGGCTTGTTCAAGCAGGGACAGCTGCGCGCTAACCGTCTGAATCGCCAGGCCTAAGCGATCGGCGGCGCGTGTCACGCTACCCTCTTTGGCGACCACCCAGAAATAATGTAAATGTCGAAAATTAAGGCTCACTGTTAGTTCCGTTTTATCGAAGAGTCGATCTCATTAACTTTGGATTAGCGACAGACGGCTGCACAGCGCATCGCGCGATACCTCGTTAGAATTCTGCCAAATTCGTTTCTGATTAGGATGACTGATGATTGAGTTACTTTCCGACCCGCATACCTGGATTGCGTTCGCGACACTGACCGCGCTGGAATTAGTGCTGGGCATTGATAACGTTATTTTCATTTCCATACTTGTCGACAAGTTGCCGGCGCATCAGCGAGAACTCGCCCGCAAGATCGGCTTGTTCGCGGCGATGTTCATGCGGGTTGGTTTGCTGTTTATGCTTAGCTGGATCATTGGCATGACCTCACCGCTGTTTGAGGTCATGGGGCAGGCATTTTCAGGACGAGATCTAGTACTCCTGTTGGGCGGGCTATTCCTGCTCTGGAAAAGCGTTGGCGAAATCCACCAGCTGATGGAAGGCGCGCACGAGCAACGGAAAGGCGTAGCGCACGCTGCATTTGGGGTAGTGATTCTCCAAATCATGCTGATCGATCTGGTGTTCTCGCTGGACTCCATCATTACTGCGGTCGGTATGGTCGATCGTATTGAGATCATGGTCGCTGCGGTGGTTGTATCCGTTGGTCTAATGATGCTGTTCGCAGGTGCGATTGGCCGCTTTGTTTCCTCACATCCCACTTTCAAAGTGCTTGCGCTTTCATTCCTGGTGGCGATCGGTGTCATGCTGATTGCAGAAAGCTTTGGCACACATATTCCTAAAGGATACATTTACAGTGCGATGGCGTTCTCAGTAATTGTTGAAATGATTAATCTGCGACTTCGGCGGCAGTCTTCACGGCCGGCTGATTTGATTGCCTCGATGGGAGATGAGCAGCGTGATGAAAAGGCGTAACTCGGTTTGCAGGGCTTAACATCTTCAGGATTCCATTCCGTTCATCAAGGGGCACCCTCCTTGTCAGACGAGGTTTACAGCTTGTAGCTCGTGCTTGAGATAGGCATAAAACACCGGCGCCGCGATGACGCCGGGTATGCCGAACAGCGCCTCCATTACCAGCATGGCGGCCAGCAACTCCCATGCCCGCGCATTGATCTGTGTGCCGATAATTCTGGCGTTGAGAAAGTATTCCAACTTGTGAATGGTGACCAGGAAGAGCAATGACGCCATTGCCACACCGAGTGAGTAAGACAGGCTCACCATCACGATGACCGAATTCGAAATGAGATTGCCGATGACGGGCAGTAAGCCGGCGATAAAGGTCACCAAGATCATGGTCTTCACAAGTGGCAGCTTGATGCCTGCCAGTGGCAACGCGACCGCCAAATAAATCGCTGTGAACGCCGCATTGATGGCGGCGATCCTTACCTGAGCAAACACAACGCCTCGGAATGACTGATGTAGCGTGGCGACGCGCTCGTGCAATGCCGCTGCGAGTGGTTTGAATCTTGGTATTTGCGTGGTGTCGTACAAGGCCGCCATCGCGCCGATCACCATGCCGATCAAAATTTGTACAAACACACGGCCCGTCTGTTGACCGACTTGAGTGGCTTGTGTGGCGTGGTCGCGAATCCACTGCGTCAGCCACTGTTGAAGGGCTTCTGCACTTTGCGGCAGTAATGCACCAAGCCAATTAGGAATCTGCCCGCGCGCCTCTTCAATCAGATCCACCAGCTTTTTTAGCAAGACCGGCAAACTGCCTGCTTCTGAAAAAAAGAACGAGGCGATCAACCAAACGCCCACACTCAACAGCACAACGATGGATCCGCTCAGCGTTGCAACAGCCACCAGGCGCGCTGACCGACCGCCAATAAAACGCGCGAGCTTGGGTGCGAGCAAATGCACCAAGGCGTAGACCAGCAATCCTGCATATAGCGCAGCAATCAGGCCCGCATGCAGCACCAATAACAATGCGATGGCCGCCAGCGCCCATGAGGCTTGTCGTGGCAGCGATGCGCGATTGAGTTGATTCATGGTGTTGGGCGGTGCATGGTTTCGCTTGCTAGAAAAAAGCCGCTCAGATAATGAGCGGCTTGAATCAAGAAGGCCTCGGAGAAAGGGGCATTACCGTGCGCCCCTGGCTTGCAAACTACGACGATTGCTGTATTCCTGCCAGCAACCATCCGCCCGAGCCTGCGACGGGCTTGGTCAAGATCCATACTTCACTAAAGTGTTCGACCGGTGCATCCACATCTTCACGGATCATGCCGTGGAAGCGTACGCTGGCGATATGCTCGACCGTATTGGATTCAACGCCTAGCATCTCTGCTTCGATACTCACTACGTCGGTCGTGTTCGACGCAGCGCCACGTTCAGTGAGTTGCATCTTCAGTTCGGCAAACATCTCGGGGGTGGTGAACTCCCGGATGTCGTTGACATCAGCACGATCCCAAGCGGCTTGCATGCGAATAAAGTTGGTTTTCGCGTGACGCAGGAATCCGTTTACATCGAAGCCTTCTGGGAGTGCCGGCTGCGATGACTGCCATGGCGAGGACTGCGTCTCACCGAGACCGGATCCGATCTCCGGTGTACGTGCAGGCTCAGACAGCTGCTCACGCTGCATGGGGCCGCCGTATGCGGGTTGCAGCGGGGCTGGCTGAGACTTTCGGCTGATCATCCGGAAAATGAAGAAGGCCGCAGCTGCGAGCAAACCAATCATCAACAGCGTGCCAATCATGCCAGCCGCTGCGCCACCCAAACCGAAATGCGAAAGCAACGCGCCGATACCAAGGCCGAGCAAAGCACCACCAAGAATGCCGCGCCACGGGCTAGCCGGTGCCGGCGCTGCGGGTTGTGCAGGACGCTGCGCAGGGGCGGCTTGATTAGCCGGCGGCGTGGCCTGCCGGCTGTATGTTGGGGATGACTTACCAATCGACCCGCCACCGCCGAGACGTTTTGCCTGCGCGCTACCCATCAAGACGCTGGTACCCAGCACGGCCACCATCAGGAACGTCAAAAACCTTTTCATGAAACCTCCAGATCACTGAAACAACAAGGGTACTGCGAATTTGCTTTCGCCGGATTTACGGCAGTGGGCCGAGTATAGGCGAAAAGTAGTTCCGAAAAACATGGCTTCTTTTTGGATGTTTGATTCGTAAATATAGGAATATTAGAAGCTATGGATAGAGTTGTGGCAATAGTCGAAAGCTATGATTTCAATCTAAACTATCAAATTCATTTTTTGATAGTGGCTAACTATGATTCGTTCCGTTGTTCATCAACCTTATGGAGAAAATCATGGCGCTTATCAATACCAGCATCAAGCCGTTCAAAACGCAGGCTTTCCACAATGGCAAATTCATCTCGGTCAGCGATTCAGACCTGAAGGGAAAGTGGTCGGTGGTGTTTTTCTACCCTGCTGATTTCACCTTTGTCTGCCCGACCGAATTAGGTGACTTGGCTGATCACTACGATACCTTCAAGTCGCTTGGTGTTGAGATCTACGCCGTGTCGACCGACACGCACTTCTCGCACAAAGCATGGCACGACAGTTCGGACACCATCGGCAAGATCAGGTACCCGATGTTGGGCGACCCGACCGGAGCGATCACCCGCAACTTCGATGTGATGGTGGAAGAGAGTGGTCTCGCGCTACGCGGCACTTTCGTGATCAACCCAGAAGGTCAGATCAAAATCTGCGAGATTCACGACGACGGCATCGGTCGCGACGCGAACGAGCTGCTGCGCAAAGTGCAGGCTGCGCAATACGTTGATGCGCACCCCGGTCAAGTGTGCCCGGCGAAATGGACGCCTGGCGCTGAGACGCTGGCGCCGTCGCTGGATCTGGTCGGCAAGATCTAAGTTTCTCCTCCCCGCAGTAACGGGCACCGCGCAATCGGTGCCCACCCGAATCACTTCAGCTCAAGAGGCCATCATGCTAGACGCCGCCATTAAGAATCAATTGCAAGCCTATCTCGGCAAAGTCACTCACGATGTCGAGATCACTGCGTCGCTCGATAACAGCGAGAAGTCGCAGGAGATACGCACGATGCTCCAAGAAATCACTGCGCTATCGTCACGCCTGTCTTATCGCGAATCAAATGAAGATAATGAACGCAAGCCGTCGTTCGCATTGAACCGCGCCGGCAGCAACATGGGCGTGCGTTTCGCAGGCATTCCGATGGGTCATGAATTCACGTCGCTGGTACTGGCGCTATTGCAAGTGGGTGGCCATCCTCCGAAGGCCAGCGATGAGGTAATCGAGCAGATTCGGAATCCTGAAGGCGAGTATGTATTCGAAACCTATATCTCGCTCTCATGCCAAAACTGCCCGGAAGTCGTGCAGGCGTTAAACCTGATGTCGGTGATTAATCCGAACATTCGTCACACGATGATCGATGGCGCACTGTTTCAAGACGAAGTGAACGAGCGCAAGATCATGGCGGTGCCGACGATCTTCCTGAACGGTCAGCACTTCGGTCAAGGCCGCATGGAACTCGAAGAAATTCTCGCGAAGCTGGACACAGGCGCTGCCGCGCGCGCCGCTGAGAAAATCGCGAAAAAAGAGGTATTCGATCTATTGGTCGTAGGAGGTGGCCCGGCGGGTGCATCGGCAGCAATTTATGCGGCGCGAAAAGGCATTCGAACCGGCGTGGTGGCTGAGCGTTTTGGTGGTCAGGTACTTGATACGCTTGGTATTGAAAACTTCATCTCGGTGAAAGCAACCGAAGGACCGAAGCTGGTGACAGCGCTCGAGCAGCATGTGAAAGAATATGATGTCGATGTGATGACCCTGCAGCGCGCCACCGCGCTCGTGCCGGGTAATGTAATCGAAGTGAAGCTCGACAGCGGTGCTAGCTTGAAGGCAAGGTCAGTGATTCTTGCGACCGGCGCACGCTGGCGGGAATTGAATGTGCCCGGTGAGCGCGAGTATCGAAATAAGGGCGTCGCCTACTGCCCGCACTGTGACGGCCCTTTGTTTAAAGGCAAGCGTGTGTCAGTTGTCGGGGGCGGTAACTCCGGCGTTGAAGCGGCTATCGATCTTGCCGGCATCGTCGGTCATGTGACGCTGCTCGAGTTCGACTCGAAGTTGCGTGCCGATGAAGTCTTGCAACGCAAGCTGCGCAGTCTGTCAAACGTCACCGTGATCACCAATGCACAAACCACGGAAGTAACCGGCGACGGCAACACGGTCAATGGTATACGCTATACCGATCGCAAGAGCGGCAAGTCAAAAACCATCGAACTCGAAGGCATCTTCGTGCAGATCGGCCTGCTACCGAATACGGACTGGATTAAAGGCACGGTAGCGCTATCGAAGCACGACGAGATCGAAGTCGATACCAAGGGCCAAACCTCGGTGCCAGGTGTGTTTGCCGCCGGCGATGTGACGACAGTGCCATACAAGCAGATCATTATCGCAATGGGTGAAGGT
>JBIKUP010000321.1:0-2759 GCA_044347535.1 Burkholderiaceae bacterium | reverse complement strand
GGCACAAAAAAATCCAGACCGATTTCACCGATGCCAACAAAGCGCTCGTCCGCCATGGCCAGTTGCACGGCCTCGCGCAATCGATTCAAATCCTCCGGTGCCGCCTGCGGCACATAGAGCGGATGAATACCTAAGGCGTAAACGCAATTCGGCAAGTTTGCCGCGAGATTTGCGACACTACTGAAATTAGCCGCTTCCACGGCCGGTACCACGATCCAGCGCACATCGTTATCGGCTGCTTGTTGCGCGAGTTGCGACGCTGTGTCGCCAAACTCGGCGGCATCGAGATGACAGTGACTATCGACCAGCATCGTGGTCGCTCAGGCAAGCCCTTGCGCTGTCAGGTGCAGCACCCGATCACAGCGCTGCGCCAGATCGGCATCATGCGTCACGATGACGAACGCCGTGCCGAGGGTCTGCGATAGCTCAAGCATCAGCGCAAATACCTGCTGCGCAGTGCCACGATCAAGGTTGCCGGTAGGTTCATCCGCCAACACACACGCCGGTTGCGTGACCAGCGCGCGCGCCAGCGCCACTCGTTGCCGTTCACCACCCGATAACTCACCGGGGAGATGTGACACGCGAGAAGTCAATCCAACACGATCCAGAATCTGTGCCGCTATCTCACGCGCCTGCGCGCGTGGCATTCGGCGTATCAGCAAGGGCATGGCCACGTTATCCAGGGCGGTGAACTCAGGCAATAGATGATGAAACTGGTACACAAAACCGAGCGAACGATTACGCATCTCGCCACGCTCGGTTTCATTCAACTTTGCCATGTCTTTGCCAAGTAGTTGGACCTGACCGGTATCCGGCAAGTCCAAGCCACCTAGCAAATGCAGCAAGGTAGATTTACCTGAACCTGACACGCCGACGATGGCAACGCGTTCACCGCGATGCACACTCAAGCTCACATTGCGCAGCACGGTAAGTGCCTCGCGCCCTTGCGCAAAGCTTCGGCTGATTCCGCTGCACGCGAGTACCACGTTATCTGTATCACTCATAGCGCAGTGCCTCTGCAGGACGAACGCGCGCTGCGCGCCAGCTGGGATACAGCGTCGCTAAAAATGCCAGCAGCAGCGCAATGCCGGCGATACGCCCAACATCCGGCCACCGTAAATCAGATGGCAATGCGCTGATCAGATAAATATCGCGCGGCAAGAACTGGAACCCCAGCACACTTTCAATGAAGGGCACGATCACATCAATGTTCACGGCCACCAGCACGCCGAGTGAAACGCCAATCGCGGTGCCAATCAACCCCACTAGCGCACCTTGGATGATAAAAATTTTCATGATGGAGGTTGGCGAAGCGCCCAGTGTGCGCAAGATCGCAATATCGGCCTGCTTCTCGGTGACGGTCATCACCAGTGTCGACACCAAGTTAAACGCAGCGACTGCGATGATCAGCGTCAGAATAATGAACATCATGCGCTTCTCAGTTTGAACCGCCGCGAACCAGCTACGATTCTGCTGCGACCAGTCGCGCACCACCAGATCACCCTTCAAGCTCGCACCCAATTCAGCCGCTACTTCCGGCGCGCGCTGCATATCGGCGATTTTCAGGCGTAGGCCGCTCGGGCCGGATAAGCGAAATAGTCGTTGCGCATCTTCCAACTGAATGAATACCAGTGAGGAATCAAACTCGTAATGCCCTGCCTCGAAGATACCCACTACATTGAACTGTTTCAGTCGCGGCAGTACGCCTGCGGGCGTCAGTTGTCCCTGCGGTGCGATCAGGGTTAACTTGCCGCCGACGCGCAAACCGAAGCCACGTGCCAGCGCGCTACCAATCACGATATTGAACTCGCCCGCACGCAGGTCGCTCAAATGTCCGCGCAACATTTGCGATGCAACCGCTGAAACTTTAGGCTCCTGATCCGGCAAGATGCCGCGCACCATCACCCCACGCACCACATCATCGCGCACCACCATCGCCTGTCCATCCACGAACGGTGCAGCGCCTCGCACCTCGGGGTGTTTAACGGCTTCGCTGGCTAGCGAAGCCCAGTCCGGCAGGTTTCCCGAGCTATCGAAAATCTCGACATGCGACAGCACCGACAGCATGCGGTCACGCACTTCTTTTTGGAAACCGTTCATCACCGACAGCACTACGATCAGCGCGGCAACGCCAAGCGCAATGCCAGCCATCGAAATCAGTGAAATAAAGGAGATAAAGCTATTGCGGGCGCTGCGCCGCCCGGCGCGGGTATAGCGCAGGCCGATGGTCCACTCGAACGGGGGATTGCTGAACAGGGCCAACGAGAACTCCGGCGATTTTTTTTCAAGGCCGGAGTTTGCCATAATGCACCCCTATGCGCGACCCCACTCTGCTGCTCCCATTCGCTCTGCCACCCGCGCAACATGCGAAAGACCTGATCAAATCGCTGAATATGCCGTCGTTGGCAAGCCTGCTGGCGCGCGCTACCGAGCTTCCCGAGCGGCGCTTCGAGGCCTTTGCCGCTGCCCTACCGCATGAAATCCTGCTGTACGGCACGGGTGTTGATAACAGCCCACCCCTGTCTCATCAGTGGATGCAAAAGCTCGGTATCGGGCCAGCGCCAGGTATTTGGTTCATTTTGCAACCCGTGCACTTGCACATAGCGCGCGACCATTTGGTGCTGACCGATCCGCGCCAGCTAATGATCGATGAACAAAGCTCACGCGCGCTGTTCGAATCTGCATTGCCGCTGTTTGAAGAACTCGGGCATGATCTGCGCTATGGCGATGCACGCCATTGGTTTGTTCGTGCAGATACT
>JBIKUP010000319.1:0-2768 GCA_044347535.1 Burkholderiaceae bacterium | reverse complement strand
ATCCAGTGCACCGTGATGAATACTGTCGAAATACTCACGCGCGACCCGAATCACAACCTCATCGAGTTCGGCAATGACGACTCGCTCGACCGATGGATACTTCAGTAGCTCTTCAGCTGCGCCGCCATCACCACCACCCAGAATTAGCACACGCTTGACCTTGCCATGGCTGGCCGCTGCGGGATGGACCAAGGCCTCGTGATAGAAGAACTCTTCTTTTTCCGAGGTCATGTAATCGCCGTCGAGCCGGAACAGGCGACCGAATTGCGGTGATTCATGCACTTCAATGCGTTGGTAGGGCGATTGTTCGCGGTACAGGGCCGGCCCGAGTCGGTAGCCGTAGCTGCTATGCGCATTCAGCCACTCGTGGCCAATGGTCATTTCGCCGTGCGCAGCACCCACTTCGCCGCGTTGCAAGGCCTGCGGATTGGCTTCTAGGGGATCAAATAGATCGGAAAGCGCGTCGATTAGCTGCGCTGCTTTTTTACTGTTATCAGTCGAGAAATTACAGACGTACACGTCGAGCGTCACCGCCGATTGCTCGGGCCAAGTGTGGATGGCCAAGTGAGATTCAGCGAGCAAGACAGTGCCGGTTACACCACCGGGTTGCCCTTCGAAGTCAGGGAAGGCGACAAACGTGTCACCGACGACGGTCAGGCCGATCTCATTAACCGCCGCAACGCAAGCCTCGCGTAGCCCGGCTTCGTCCGTCATGAGTAGCAGATTCTTACGACAACCGGACAGGTCGGCGGTGAGATGGATCCCTTGCATTTTTTTTCGAAAAGTCTTTCCTCGGCCCTATGAACCGAAATTTATTTTTAGACAACAGTCGAGCCCTCCATTGTGCCATTAATTGCTGCGACGACAAAATGCGTTCGCTGCGCTAATCGTGCTGAGCGAAGATCCATTCAGTAGCTGTTCATCCTGCAATGCTGAAATGCTGGATTAAATGCGTCCCAAATCAAACTTATTTTGATAATCTACGTCGCAGGGAATGCAACAAATAAACAAGCTTAAATGCCGGAGCTGCTATGCGTGTTATTAAAAATTTAATGATTTGCGTAGTGATGACCCAAGGTCTTTTCCTAGCTTCTAGCGGATTTGCGCAGTCGGCTGCCAATCAGCAAGCACAACAACCGATTCCTGCCTCGCGTAACTTCATTGGTCTCGGTATCGGTGCCTTCCCCAAAACACCCGGCAGCACCGATTTGCGCGTGATGGCTTTACCGGTACTTCAATACACCTTCGGTGATGTTGGCTATATCACCGGGCTAAAAGCAGGCTTGTGGGGCTACACCTCAGACGACCGCTCACTGCGCATTGGCTTGTATGCGGAGCCACGGTTCGGCTACGACAGCAGCGACAACCCGGTCACCGCTGGCATGGCCGATCGTCGTTTTGCGGTTGATGCAGGCCCGAGTGTTCGCTGGACTACGCCGGCAGGTGTGCTGAACTTCGATTACGGCTTTGATGTAACCAATCGGAGTAACGGGCAAGTCGCGCAGCTGCAATTCATCCGACCGCTGGTAACCGATACCAGTTTCCGCCTAAATGGTCTGATTGGTGCGACTTGGCAAAACGCCGCGATGAATGATTACTACTGGAGTGTCGGCAGCTACAAAGCCGGGGCCGGTACCGGCTTATCGGTAGGTCTCACCGGGCTGTATTCATTCGGCCCGACCAGCGCGCTGTTTTATGGCGCGACCATCAACCGGCTCTCTAGTACACAAGCAAACAGCCCGATGACGGAACGCAGTTTCGCACCGCTGATTTATCTCGGGTACGGCTGGCGGATGTAATCGGCTTCGTGGCAGCCACTCAATCACCACGTTCAGGAAACACGCACCACCAAGGTCGCCGCTCAGGCTAACCGCTCGTATCGTGCCCGGAACGCAGCCAGTGTGGCGAGACATTGCAGATACGTGCAACGACCTCCATGTTGCCGTTAGCCGGCAAGGCCTCGCCGGACAACCACTTACTGACCGTTGAGATAGCCAAAGAAGACTCGACTTGTATCGCGCAAAAAGCGCGCAGTAACTGAGTCGGACGGTTGGGATCAATCCCGACGTTTTTAAGGCTGGTGCGCAGCCGTCTGCTGAATTCTTCTCTTTCCTTGAATGTCAGATGGGCAGCCATGGCATCGTAAGCGCTAAGGTTACGGTCAACTGAGGATTGAGCGATTCATGAAATCATTCACGATCAGGTGATCGCGACGCGCAGACTTGGGAGCTCAACGCCGCTGACCACCACGACCCATTCCTGACCCGTCGCAATCTGCTTGCTTGGCAGCCACCCACCCATCGCCAGGCATTGCCCCTGCGCGAATGGGCTCTCGCCCTTGGACTCAAGATGGCGCTGGTGCAAAGCATAGGCGTGCTGCAAAGACTTATCGACATTGTCTCTCCCAAGACCAAAGCCGACAATCTGCGCACCCTGTGGGTCAATCACATTCAGCGTCATCCCCGCATTTGAAACCAGTTGATCAAACACCGTACGACTCTTGTGCGAAATCGTTCTTGCTTCACCGATCAATAGTTTCGAGTGAAACCCATTCGCGCAGATCTTGTCTTCCGCCGTCCACGCCTCTCCCTTGAAAGGGTTTTGCAGAAGTTCCAGCGCCAGTGCTACTGAATCGAAGCGATGCAAGAAGGTCTCCAGACTATCGCCCTGCTCAGGCGTGGAGCCCAGACTGAACACCAACTTGGGTTCGACATGGACTTGCTTGACACTACGCAACTTGATGCTGGCAGCATTGTCTTCTGCATCAA
>JBIKUP010000318.1:0-2774 GCA_044347535.1 Burkholderiaceae bacterium | reverse complement strand
CACAACGCAATCAGCAGTCCAAGAGCAGACGACCAAACTACGCAACTGGATGAGCAGCAAGCAGCTTGAAGCCAGTGGGCCGCCGCAAGTCGCACGCTACAACGACCCGTTCACCCTGCCTTGGCGACGACGGAATGAAATTCTGATTCCGGTAGCGCCTGGTCGCTAAAGCTATTTATCAGCAACGATTAGCTGAGTAACTCAGTACCTCAGCCAGACAAGGAATGTACACAAGGCATTTACACTAGTGATTTCCCAAGGCAGTATTCAGCCTGCGACATTCAATACCAGCGCGATTGAATAAATAATGCAAAATTAAAAACAAAGAGGCGCGATGGGATATCCGTGCCACCACACCCGGCGCCGTTGAACTGAGTCGCCGATCAACAAGAACAAGAAAGCCTTTTTCTCACTTATCCCTATGCTGGAAATCACTGCGACCTGCCTGGTCATCACCGCACTACTCGCCTATCTGAACTTCCGATACATTGGCCTTCCCATCACCATCGGCGTGATGGCGACATCCCTCGGGCTTTCGCTGCTGCTAGTGGGACTGGACCTTATCGGTGTTGATTTCGGTCTGCATCTAAAAATGGAAGCGATGCTGAAAGCAATCGACTTCTCGAATGTACTGATGCAAGGCATGCTCTCCCTGCTACTGTTTGCCGGTGCGCTGCATATTGATTTATCCGAACTCAAAGCCTACCGCTGGCAAGTGCTCGGACTAGCGTTTTTTTCGACACTGCTATCCACCTTTATCGTGGGTCTTGCGGCCTGGCTGGTGCTACCACTGGTCGGATTACAACTGCCCCTGCTCTACTGCCTGCTGTTTGGGGCCTTGATCTCGCCCACCGATCCGATTGCCGTGATGGGCATTTTGAAGTCGGCAGGGATTCCTAAAAATCTTGAACTGGTGATTGCCGGTGAATCATTATTCAATGATGGTGTAGGCGTGGTGATTTTCTCCATCCTGATGAGCATGCTGATGATGGGCAAAGTGCCCAGCTTTGATGAAGGTCTTGGACTTTTGATGCGTGAGGCTGGCGGCGGCTTGCTCTACGGTCTGATACTCGGCTACATCACGTTTCGTCTGCTGGCCAGCATCGACAACTATCAAGTCGAGGTCATGCTGACGCTCGCCGCGGTGATGGGCGGATATCTGCTGGCGAATAAGTTGCATGTCTCTGGTCCTCTGGCGATGGTGGTCGCAGGGCTGGTGGTGGGCAACCATGGCCGCGAGTTCGCCATGTCGCACACCACGCGTCAGTACGTTGATATGTTCTGGGAAATGATCGACGATATTCTGAACGCAGTGCTATTCGTACTGATTGGTATGGAAGTACTGCTTATTGCGTTTTCGTTCAATCTGATGGTGGCAGCACTAATCATGGTGGTCATGACGCTGGTTGCGCGCGCGCTCACGGTTTGGCTGCCTGTCAAAGTGGCACCAGGCTACTTCAAACTACCCAAAGGTGCGGGCGTGGTACTGACTTGGGGTGGTTTGCGCGGCGGGATCTCCGTCGCCCTCGCGTTGTCATTGCCGCAAGGGCCGGAACGTGATGTAGTGTTGACCCTGACCTATGGCATCGTGGTGTTTTCAATTCTGATTCAGGGGCTCACCATCGGCCATGTTGCCAGCCGGGTCGTGAAAGTCGATCCGACGAATTAAGGAACGCAAACGACGCGAGCATCGCAGTAAGCGCCGCGAACACCGCGAACACCGCTACGGTTATTTACCAGTAAGGCTTGTTCCCGTCAGACCACTGGTTGCCACACCCACCGCTGCACCAAGCGCGACATCCGTCGCAATCTCTCCGTTGGTCTGAGCTTGGGCGCCACAGCTCTCTGCGATCTTAGCGGCATCGACATGGTCAACCGTATCTAGCCCGGCATTGGCAGCAACGACAGGTATCAGCAAACCTCCCGACAGGAACAACAGCACGGGTGAGGCGACAGCACGGGCCTTCTTGATATCGCGATGCGCTTCGGCCGCAGACAAGCTGTCTTGGCAGCCTGCGGTCTTGTATTTGGGATTGTCACGGTCGAGTCGCCGCGCCGTCAGTTCGGACTGACTGGCACAGCCGGCAAGTGCCGACAGCAATAGCAAGCTGAAGAAATAACGAGCCATGAATGCGGATGTCGACCGACTTCCTCTGTAGACCAAGGGAGGTGCATTCTGGCAACTTTTAGAAAAGTTGTAAATAGGAAATAACTAGGTGCCGACCAAGCCGTTGGGTGAGGCTAGCTCAGCTGACGGCCACACCAAGGCATGGCCAGTTTCGGCCTCGAAGCGCTGCAGGTCCTCTGGCGTGTCGATGTCCGTTGCATAGTGACGGTTGTCGGTGTCTAGCCATTCGATCATCTCAGGATGCTGCTTGCGCCAGCTGCGGCACATACCGTCATCCTCTGCCGCTTGCCACTGCTGGCGTAAATCGGCGCTCAAGATCACTGGGTTACCCGGTACCCATTTGCCATCGGCCGACTGTACGCGCGGCACCACCATCGATTTGTCGCCTCGCTTGCGGTAGGCGCTAATCAGGTTGGTGATATCCGATGCATCAATCATGGGCTGATCTGCCAGCGCCACAATCACTGCATCCAACCCTGGTGAAAGCGCTAGCAGACCCAGACGAACCGAGGAAGCCTGACCATCATCCGGTGAGGGGTTGCGCACCAAAGTAATCGGAAATGGCGCAACGGCGGTCTCGATTTGATCGGCATAATGGCCCAGCACCACGGCCACCTCGTCGACGCCAGCACCTGACAGCGCGATC
>JBIKUP010000317.1:0-2775 GCA_044347535.1 Burkholderiaceae bacterium | reverse complement strand
GGCGGGTGCGCTGAAACTCATTGACCCCGGTTTCGTGCAATTGATATTGGCAGCCATGGTGCTGTCCATGTTAGCGACGCCTTTTGTTTTGGCGAATGCCGACCGTATCGTGATGCGCTTGTCTCGTAACGAGTGGATGCAACAGTCTCTGGCACTTACCTCGCTGGCAGCGCGCACGATGAGCGATGAGAAGCATGTGATCATTGCAGGCTTTGGCCGTACCGGTCAGAGCATCGCCAAAGTGCTTGAGGAAGAAAACATTCCGTACCACGCGCTTGATCTAGATCCGCAACGCGTACAAGAGGCGCAAGCTGCAGGCGCCAATGTCTCTTACGGTGATACCTCGCGCCGTGAGAGTTTGATCGCTGCAGGTATTCACCGCGCCGCAGCGCTCGTCGTCACTTATGCAGATACCCAAGCGGCGCTGAAGACCTTGCATTTCGCGAATGAACTGGCGCCAACGCTACCCGCGATTGTGCGCAGTATCGACGATACCGATATTGAAAAACTGCGTGCCGGCGGTGCTGATGAGGTGGTGCCCGAAACCATCGAGAGCAGTCTGATGCTGGCCTCGCAAACCCTGCTAATGCTGGGTGTACCGCTGAGTGAAGTGGTACAACGGGCTCAGCGGGTACGTGGTGAGCGCTATGCGTCTTTGCGCGGCTACTTTCATGGCCAGGGTGATGTTCCGGATGATGAGCACCATCTGCAAGTGCGGCTGCACTCGGTACCGATACGCGAGCGTGCCGCAGCGATTGGTCGTGAGTTTTCGGAGCTTGCGCTGTCCGAGGTCGGGGCTGAGGTGACTGCGGTCAGGCGTGGCAAGAGCCGGCTGACATTTGCGCCTGATCTTCGTTTGGAAGCGGGTGACGTCGTGGTACTGCGCGGCACCGCTGAAGCAATCGAGCGCGCCGAAAAGCGGCTGCTCTGATTCGGTAGGCGCAAATGGAAGTTCTCAGTCGTATCGCCGGCATCATCCTGCCGGTTTTTCTGATCACTGCCGCTGGCTATGGCTACGCACGCTTACGCGGCCAGCAAGTCAGTGAAGACATGGCCGGCCTTAGTCGTGTCAATGTCGAGCTGCTTTCACCCGTGCTGTTGTTCTCTGCGTTGGCGTCGAAAGATTTCGACTTGGTCGCTAATTTGCCGCTGATTCTGGCAGGTTTGCTGATATCGCTTGGCTCAGGTTTGATTGCGTGGCCGATTGCGCGCTTGCTCGGTTACGACCCACGCACCTTTGTGCCGCCCATGATTTACAACAATTGCGGCAACATGGGTGTTCCACTGATCGTGCTTGCTTTCGGTGCTTCTGCACTATCAGAAGCGGTCGCTATGTTCGTGGCTGGAACGCTGGTGTATTTCACGGTGGGCATTTGGATTATGGAGAGTGCTCACAAAGGGCCGCGGCTGTCGATACGCCGCACCTTGGCCAACCCTATGATCATGAGCGTGCTGATCGGTATTCTGTTCGCCGCTTTTCGTATCCCATTGCCTTCGATGCTGTTGCAAGCGATGCGCATGCTCGGCGAGGCTGCGATTCCGATCATGCTGATCGCACTCGGCGTACGCATGGTCGATGTTAGCTTTACCCATTGGCGTATCGGTTTGGTGGGTGCGATCGTCTGTCCCTTGTCAGGGCTCGCGGTAGCCTGGGGGATTGATCAATGGCTGACCTTGACCGTGATGCAGCGTGGTCAGATGTATCTGTTCGCTTCGCTACCATCAGCCGTTTTCAGCTTCATGATCGCCAGCGCTTACAAACAAGAGCCGGACAAGGTGGCAGCGATTGTTATGCTCGGGAACTTGGCGGCGCTAGTGTTTGTGCCGCTCGGCCTTTGGGTCGGTATGTAGTTTCAAGCCCGCTTACGTTCTTTTTTTGGGGCCAGCATAGTCGCGAGGTAGCGACCAGTAAAGCTAGCGGAATTTTTCGCGACGTCTTCCGGCGTACCTGCCGCGATGATCTGACCACCGCCAGCGCCACCCTCCGGACCCAGATCAATAATCCAGTCAGCCGTTTTGATGACATCCAGATTGTGTTCAATGATCACGATGGTATTGCCCTGATCACGCAAGCGGTGAATGACCTTCAGTAGCAAGGCAATGTCATGGAAATGCAAACCGGTGGTGGGCTCGTCGAGAATATAAAGCGTACGCCCTGTGTCGCGCTTGGATAGTTCCAGCGACAACTTGACCCGCTGTGCTTCGCCGCCAGACAGTGTGGTTGCGCTCTGACCTAGTCGTATATAGCCCAAACCAACATCAAGCAGTGTTTGCAGTTTACGTGCGATCAGTGGCACCGGCTTGAAGAACTCGAAGGCGTCTTCAACCGTCAGCTCCAGCACATTGGAAATATTTTTGCCCTTGTACTGTACCTCGAGGGTTTCACGGTTGTAGCGCTTGCCATGACACACATCGCAGGGCACATAGACATCTGGCAGGAAGTGCATCTCGACCTTCAACACACCATCGCCCTGGCACGCTTCGCAGCGACCGCCCTTCACATTGAACGAGAACCGCCCTGCCGAGTAACCACGCTCGCGTGCTTGCGGTACGGTCGAGAACAATTCACGGATAGGCGTAAAAACGCCGGTGTAGGTGGCCGGGTTAGAGCGTGGTGTGCGTCCAATCGGCGCTTGATCAACTGCGATTACTTTGTCGAAGTGCTCCAGACCCGCAATGCTGTCGTGCTCAGCGGGCTCGGCTTGTGAGCCATACAAATGGCGCGCTAGCGCGTGATACAGAGTGTCATTGACCAGCGTTGATTTGCCCGAACCT
>JBIKUP010000015.1:0-10793 GCA_044347535.1 Burkholderiaceae bacterium | reverse complement strand
TGCTGGCTGAATTACAGCGCATCGAACACAATTTCGGTCGCGAAAGACCCTTTCGCAATGCGCCCCGAACACTTGATTTGGATCTGCTGGTATTCGGCAATGACATCATCCGAGACGATGTACTCGAGGTCCCGCACCCGCGCATGGGAAACCGGGCCTTTGTCCTGCTGCCACTGCATGAACTGAGCCCTGATCTGGAGATTCCCGGTCTGGGGCCGATCGCGCCGCTAATGGCCTTGGTCGGGGATCAGGCGATCGAAAAACTGGGTTCTGATCGCTGAGACACCATGACGTATCATCAACGTCTATGAACTTAGAAAAATACCGCTACATCGTCGTTGAGGGGCCAATCGGCGTCGGGAAGACCAGCCTGGCACGCCGCATTGCGGCCGAAACCGGGGCGCAGCCACTGCTGGAGCAGCCGCAGGAAAATCCCTTCCTCGAGCGCTTCTATCGAGATTCGACACGTTATGCGCTACCGACACAGATGTTTTTTCTGTTTCAGCGCATGCACCAACTGCGTGACCTTGCGCAGACCGATCTATTTTCTGCACCGGTCGTCTCCGATTTCTTGCTCGAGAAAGATCCGATTTTTGCGACGCTGACATTGGCCGATGATGAGCTCAACCTGTACCGCCAGATGTTTGATCATCTGACCCAGCAAGCGCCACGCCCCGACTTGGTGATTTATCTGCAAGCGGCGCCATCAACCTTGGCCGAACGTATTCGGCGCCGGGGCATACCGATGGAATCCGGTATCTCGGAATCTTATCTACAGCGCCTATGCGAAAGCTATAGCCGCTTCTTTCACCATTACGACACGTCGCCCCTGCTGATGGTCAATGCCGAGCACCTCAATCCGATTGAGCGCAGCGATGACTTTGCCTTGCTCATGGAGCGTATCGCCAGCATGCGCGGTAAGCGCGAATTCTTCAACCGCGGAGAATAATGATGTCCGAGTCATCCAGCACAACGCAGCCAAAAGTCACGCTCACGACGCTAGAGAAAATGCGCGCAAGCGGTGAAAAAATTGCGATGCTCACTTGCTATGATGCGAGTTTTGCTGCACTGATGGATAACTGCGGTGTTGATACGCTGCTGATCGGTGACTCGATGGGTATGGTGGTGCAAGGACACCCCACCACGCTGCCGGTGACCTTGGATCATATTGTGTACCACACCGATTGTGTTGCACGTGGCGCCAAACGCCCTCTGCTGATTGCGGATATGCCATTTGGTACCTATCACACACCGCAGCAGGCCTTGGATAACGCTACCGTACTGATGCGTGCCGGTGCCGAAATGGTCAAGCTCGAGGGCGGTGAGTGGCTGCTGCCGACGGTACAAATGCTGGTCGCACGCGGCATACCGGTCTGCGCGCACTTGGGCCTCACACCACAATCGGTACATCAACTTGGGGGCTTCAGAGTTCAGGCTCGGAAAGACGATGAAGCACAACGCCTGATCGCTGACGCTCTCGCATTACAAGCAGCGGGCGCAGCGATTTTAGTGCTGGAAGCGATTCCCGCAGCTTTAGCCGCAGACGTGACCGCCAAACTGGCGATACCCACCATCGGCATTGGCGCAGGTATTGACTGCTCGGGTCAAGTGCTGGTGATGCACGACATGATCGGTGCCTTCCCAGGTCGGCGACCAAAATTCGTGCGCGATTTCATGCACGGACAATCCAGCGTCTCCGGCGCGATCCGCGCCTATGTCGACGCAGTGAAGCAGCGCACATTCCCTGCTGCCGAGCATAGCTTCTGATCATCCATAGTTCTCAGCCTCGGAGCTTCTGTACACCTGTGCTTATTGGCACTGATACTTATCAGCATTAATACTGTGCCAGCGATGCCCGCATCTGTGGCATCAGCTCATGCGCGGCACCGACCGACATACCCAAATCCCTGACCAAGCCATCATCCAAGCTGTAAACCCAACCATGAATGGTCAAGTCCTGACCGCGCTCCCACGCATCTTGCACGATAGTGGTCTGACAGACATTCAATACCTGCTCAATGACATTCAACTCGCAAAGGCGGTTATGTCTGGCTACGTCATCCATCGAAGCGGGCAATAAATGCTCATGCTTTTGAAACACATCTTGCACATGGCGTAACCAATTATCCGCAAGCCCGACTCGCTTGCCTTCCATCGCGCATTGCACACCTGAGCAGCCGTAATGACCGACCACCATCACATGCTTTACCCCAAGCAGGTCGATCGCAAACTGCAGTACTGACAAACTATTGAGGTCAGTGTGGACCACCACATTGGCCACGTTTCGATGCACGAAAAGCTCGCCCGGATCTAACCCCACAATGGAATTTGCTGGCACACGACTATCCGAGCAACCAATCCAGAGATATTCCGGCGCCTGCTGAGATACCAGATTGCTGAAGAAATCCGGATCTTGCTCAATCATCGACGCCGCCCACTGTCGATTATTTTCGACCAGCTGACTGAGAGCCTTGTCGAATAAATTTTTTTCAGTCATCGCCACCTCATCTCAAACATGCAAAGGATTGTAACTGAGCCACTCTGATACCAACAGGCAAATGCATCATCAATCGTCTGGACTGGGAAAACCGAACTATTCGGCACCTTTTCGGTGCGGCCACCGGTCGCTGATTTATACAGAGAGGTGCAATTAATTAATATTTGAAGCAAGCATAATTAGCAGTCATTATGAAAACCTTAACACCTATTGAGTCATCGCACGAACTTCCTAAACTGACTTCGCGCTTGAATACATTGAGCAAAGCCAAACAGCATTGCTCAAAGTTCTAGGAAAAATCAAGCAGGGACGTTTGAAATCCTAACAATGAAGGAGATGGTAATGTTGATGACGCCTGAAACAGCCAGCTACACAACTCGGCTAACCGAAACGCCACAACCGGCCTGGCCGCGACGCATGATGCAACAGGTTGACAAAATTTATGACCCAAGCTTACGCACGCTCTGGAAGTTCATGAAGCCAATTGGAATACCCTGCTTCAATCAGAATATGCTCGAAGAGCTACACTATGTTTTCAACGAACTACAAACAGGTCAGGGCCACATTATCGACGGTGAAACTTGGGTTCCAGTCGATTACTCAGTCATAGCCTCGCGCCGTAGCGGAGTTTTCAACTTGGGTGGCGATCTAATGCTATTCCTAAATCTGATTCAGGAAAAAGATCGTGAAGGCTTATTGAATTATGCGATGTACTGTGTTGATAGTCTTTATACGCGCATTATTGGCCATGATGCATCTACTGTTACGATATCACTGGTACAAGGCGATGCACTCGGTGGCGGATTTGAATTAGCACTCGCAAGTGACCTCATCGTTGCCGAAGCTGGCACCCGCTTGGGCTTACCCGAGATTTTGTTTAATCTTTTTCCTGGAATGGGTGCCTACAGCTTTTTGGCACGTCGCATTGGCACTCGAAAAACAGAAGCGATGCTACTCAGTGGGAACATCTATACCGCAGAGCAATTAGCAGAAATGGGTGTCGTCGACATTATCGCACCCGTTGGCGAGGGCAAGCGCACCGTCGAACAATGGATCAGAAAGCATCATCATCACCTCAATGGGATGCGGTCAATCTATGACTGCCGAAGACATGTGTGGCCGATCTCGCACAAAGAAATCACCGATATTGCAGTGATGTGGGTAGATGCAGCACTGAAAATTCAAGAAATAGACCTAAGAATGATGAGGCGCCTGCTCAAGGCCCAAAGCACGCAGCATTCGAGCTATCGGTACCCGGTAAATCCTATTGAGATAGCTGACCAAGTTGTCGCCTGAGATGGCGGGAGAGTCTTGTTCGTTTTAAGACTCTCCATTTCGACTCCTACGCCACCATCAATTCTGCGGTAAATCGCTGATTAATTGCCTTAATAAATAAAAATTTATGTCGACGCTATCGACGACTTTCTCAACTAAATCTGGCGATTCAAATGATTGAATTAATTCAATCAGACTGGCAAGATGATCATCGTCTAATGTGCCATGTGAATCAAGAAAGCTAAAACCTCTTGCCACTGGATAGTCGATCGCTCTGGATATCGACTGAGCGATACTTGATGCATAGCTCGCAGACATGAGTTCAAGCACATAAATCATTCCGATGACACAGTGCGGATCGACATGATCGATCGCGTGATAATTATAAGAAAGCATTACTCGTGCTGCTGGGCTAGGATTAACATTTAACAAACCATCAGACTTGTACCCGAGTTGCTCGAGATCATTCATCACCATGTTCTCATGGCCTTTCTCATGCTCGATATGCTCGTAAAGATACAGCCGTAAACTGGTATACCGATCTGCGCAGCGTCCTGCAGCTACAGCCATCAGAGGACAGAAATTAGATACGATCGGATAGAGTTGGGCTAAGAATTTGGCATATGACGATTTTGAGTAAGTCCCGCCGAGCATGGCTCGCAACTGCGGTAGCGCCTCCATTTGATGCCGGTGTCGTCCCGTTGTTTCAGCCAATAAGTTATTCATGAACGCATATCTCCGTTTAGGTTATCGATATCCATCCTGTCTCTTGATTTCATTTGTTTTCGTTCAAATTGCATACGATCTCCGACCGTCCCGGTTGCGTTGATAAATCTCCAATGCTTGGCAAAGCTGTTGAAAGCACTCGGTTAATTGATTTTTGATCTCGACTTGCTTTTCCTGCAGCATGTCATCCGAGAGCTTTTCGATGTAGGCACATAACTGCTTGAGTGAAGTGGCACCGATACTCAGGGCTGAACCACGCAACGCATGCATGGCAGAAGAAACTTGGGCATAGTCTGACCTGATAAGACTTCGATCAAAGTTACCAATCAATCTTCTTCCCTCGCTAATAAACTCCGCAATCAGCTCATCGACAAATGCGGGGTCTTGGCTCATAGACTCTAGATTATTCAGCTTGACCGAATCAAGAACAGAAGTATTGATTTCTTGTCCTGTATGCGCGTCTGCAACATGCTCATTCTGCTTTGAGGCAAGCGCCGGACGATTTGCCTGAACCAGGCGGTCGAGAGTATTTAGAAAATGTGAAACTTCGATGGGCTTAGAAATATATGCGTCTGCACCTGCTGCAAAGCTTTCATCGCGTGCTTCTTGGGTAACACTCGCTGAAAAAATGATTATGGGTGTTTTGGCTAATGTTCCGCCCATCATTCTGCAAAAACGTACTACTTCAAGCCCAGAGACTTTCGGCATGTTCATATCAATGACCATGGCATCAAACTGTTGTGTAGCTATGATATCGATACCCTCTTCGCCATCTTGGGCCAGTGTGCACTGGTGACCTGCCCGCCCAAGAATTTTCTGTAGCACTTTTCGGTTAGTTGGATTGTCTTCAACAATTAAGATCGATAAACCATCTCGATTCTTGCTGTGTGGGGCATCCTGCACGCAGTGCGCATCGCTGGTTATGGACATACCTGAGGATGCTTGCATAGGTTGGCGCGACCGCGACACCGTGCTCAGTGCTGCCGACTGAGCATGAAGCAAGTGACGGATGTGATCGATGCTGAATGGTTCTGGCAGTATTGAGAAGAATCCCAGCTGCCCGGCTATACGACTTATGTCGTCCAATAGAAGATCTGCAGCGGGTACCAGAACAATCATCATCGACCTATCGGCTTCAAGCCGGATCAGGCGTTGCGCAGCACTACTCAGCCACTCCTGAAATGCCTCAGTGCCGGCATACCCGACCATGGTGACGCGTAGGAAGATCATCGATAGGGATGTCCCCTGCAGATGACGCTGACCAAGGATATCTTCGGCTTGCCTCAGATCTTGGACTGTCAGCGGCAGCACCTTACCCAAGAATGCCAATTCTTTTGCTAATCGCCAGCAGCCCCCATCAGGGTCGATAATCATGCTTTGCTCCCGACTCAGCAAGCAAGTGTCGTCAAGGTCTAAAACTTTGCCAAAGCTGATCTCGAACCAAAACTCACTACCGACCCCAGGTCGACTGCGTAATCCGATCTGCCCACCCATCAATTCAACCAGTTGCTTACAGATCGTGGTACCCAGGCCGGTTCCGCCGTACTTTCTAGCGGTAGCGCTATCGGCCTGCGTAAAACTCTCGAAAATCTGATCCTGTACTGACTCGTGAATACCAATACCAGTATCTTCAATCGCAAAATGTAGTACGACGGAGTCTTCCTTACTGTGGCATAACCGAACCTTGACCGAAATTCTTCCTTGCTCAGTGAACTTAACTGCGTTACCGATGAGGTTGATAAGTATTTGCCGTAAATGATGGGGATCCCCTCGCAGTATCGGCGGGACCGCACAGTCGATCTGGCGTATCAGGCGTACCGTCTTTGCGTCGATCCGGTAGCTGAACACCGCCAGAATATTTTCAATCAAGGCATAAAGATCAAACTCGACGTGCTCTACTGCCATCTTTCCAGCTTCGATCTTGGAAAAATCAAGCACATCTTCGATCTGGGAAAGCATCATTTGTGACGTGGTAGTCATGCAATCGAGCATTTCCCTTTGCTCGTGATCTATTTTGGTACTTTTCAGCAGATCCACCATGCCAATGATGGCATTCAGCGGCGTTCTTAGCTCATGGCTAACGGCACATATAAACTGACGCTTGGCAAGATTGGCACTATTTGCTTGATTCAATGCCGTGAACAAGCGGCCAACTAGCAAATTGAAATACATTGAGATCAGCAGGGTGCCCAGCCAAAGCCCGATCGATAGTTTCTTCTCTGCAGCCCAGTACGGCTCGGTTGTCACTACGACACCAAAACCCAGCAATGTAAAACCCAAGGAAATTAGTAAGTATTTTTGCCCGAAGCGAAAACCGTTACCGATGATGATCCAAAGATAAAGAAAATAAAGCGGCGCAGCATGAACACCACCAACCGTCAGCAAGACGGTAAGCACACCGGTGTCTAATAAAATGGCAGAGATACGGCGTATCGGAACCTCACTTGGCTTGATGAGAATGCTGATGCAAATGGATACCGAAGCACAAAGGAAAAAAGTAAGCACCAGCCTTAGGTCGATAGTTAACTGTGGTGTCGATACCTTTAGGGAATCATTGAAGCACTCGAAGTAGTACATCAATACGGTGCCAATAAGGATGCGCACAGCTGATTGCTCAAGCTCGCTGTTGCGCTGCCCCTTCCGGTACCTAACAATGACCCTCCACAGGTATCTGATAGGACTCGGAGCATCTGCGATCGAGATAGCTCGTTGCAACATATTTGGGCACCTTCAACAACAGCTAAAGCGATGAGTCTAGCCTCGGCTATGCGGAATCTCGCGTGGTAATTGAAATGTGCAAATCCCTATGCGCATCACGCAACATCACAGTTGCTTTGTGAGCATGATCTTGAACCGTAGTGCGTAGATCGAACCGCAATGCCGAAAGAAAGGGGCACCAACAAAAACGCCGACAGAGCGTCGGCGTTTTCTGATTAGGTGGCGAGGAAGGTGTGCGACTGCACTCGGAAACAGGAATAGCCTGAGAGGCTAGGCCAGATTACTCGAAGAATTCCTTCACTTTATCCATCCAACTCTTGCTTTGTGGACTGTGCTTGGCACCGCCCTCGGCAGTGAGTTGCTCAAATTCACGCAGTAGGTCTTTTTGCCGATCAGTGAGTTTGATCGGTGTTTCTACAACCACGTGGCAGAACAGATCACCGGGAAATCCGGAACGCACACCTTTAACACCTTTACTGCGCAAGCGAAAAGTCTTACCGCTTTGAGTGCCTTCAGGAACGCTGAAGGACACCTTGCCAGAGAGTGTTGGCACCTCGATCTCTCCACCGAGCGCTGCCTTCGCAAAAGAAATCGGCATCTCGCAATGCAGATCATCACCGTCACGCTGAAAAACTGCATGCTGCTTGATATGAATTTCTACATAGAGATCGCCCGGAGGGCCACCGTTCATACCGGGCTCACCATTGCCTGTTGAGCGAATTCGCATACCGTCATCAATACCTGCCGGGATTTTGACCTCAAGCGTCTTGTTGCGTTTGACGCGGCCTGAACCAGCACAAGGACTGCAAGGATCTGCGATCACCTTACCGGAGCCATGGCACTTCGGACAGGTCTGCTGAATACTGAAAAAACCTTGTTGCATCCGGACCTGACCATGACCTCCGCAAGTACCACAGGTTGTCGCTGAAGTACCCGGCTTTGCACCCGAGCCATGGCATGTATCGCACTCATCCCACGACGGCACTCGTATCGTGGTGTCGAAGCCGTTAGCCGCTTGTTCAAGCGTGATATCGAGGTTGTAGCGAAGATCAGCGCCGCGGTATACCTGCGGGCCACCGCGCTGCCGACCACCGCCACCAAAGATGTCGCCAAAAATATCGCCAAAGGAATCCGAGAAACCACCACCAAACCCGGCACCTGCACCGCCCGCACCACCCATATTCGGGTCAACTCCAGCGTGGCCAAAGCGGTCATAAGCTTCGCGCTTTTGCGGATCAGACAGCATCTCGTAGGCTTCTTTTGCCTCTTTGAATTTGTCTTCTGCCTGCTTGCTATCCGGATTGCGATCCGGATGGAATTTCATGGCGAGCTTGCGATAGGCCTTTTTTATTTCTTCGTCCGAAGCGTTCTTCGCTACACCGAGCGTTTCGTAAAAATCGCGTTTTGCCATGGTTGAATGTCCTGACTACGCTCGGACAGGGCAGACCCCATCCAAGCAAAAAACCGGGCGGAACAAATCGCCCCGACCCGGCATAAGCAACACAGCCTCGCTGTGTGCAGTGGTAATTATTTGTCTTTCACTTCCTTGAAGTCGGCATCAACGATATCGTCTTGCGCACTCTTCTCACTTGGCGCTGCGGCCTCGGCCGATGAAGCACCAGCGCCGGCACCGGCTGCCGCCTGCTGTGCCTGCATATCGGCGTACATTTTCTCGCCTAGTTTTTGTGCCGCAGTCGAAAGCACTTCGATCTTGGCATCGATCGTTGCCTTATCGGTACCTTTCAAGGCCTCTTCAAGGTCCTTGATCGCCGCTTCAATTTTTTCTTTTTCACCAGACTCCAGCTGGTCGCCGTGCTCGCCCATTGCTTTCTTGGTCGAGTGCACCAGTGCATCACCCTGATTGTGTGACTCAGCCAGTTCTTTAAGGCGATGATCTTCCGCAGCATTCGCCTCGGCATCGCGCACCATACGCTGAATCTCTTCCTCGGTCAGACCCGAGTTGGCTTTGATGGTGATCTTGTTTTCCTTGCCGGACGCCTTGTCCTTGGCCGACACATGCAAGATGCCGTTGGCATCGATATCGAAGGTCACTTCGATCTGTGGCATACCGCGCTGTGACGGCGGAATACCCTCGAGGTTGAACTCACCCAATGCCTTGTTACCCGAGGCCATCTCACGCTCGCCCTGATACACCTTGATGGTCACTGCGGGTTGGTTATCTTCGGCAGTCGAGAACACCTGACTGAACTTAGTCGGAATGGTGGTGTTCTTCTTGATCATCTTGGTCATCACACCGCCCAGCGTCTCGATGCCGAGCGACAGCGGCGTAACGTCGAGCAGCAGCAAATCTTTGCGATCACCGGAGAGCACTGAGCCTTGAATCGCAGCACCGACGGCAACTGCTTCATCGGGGTTGACGTCTTTGCGCGGCTCCTTGCCGAAGAACTCCTTGACCTTCTCTTGTACCTTCGGCATACGGCTCTGACCACCAACCAGAATCACATCGTCGATGTCAGACACTTTGACACCTGCATCACTAATCGCGGTACGGCAGGGTTCAATAGTTTTCGAGATCAAATCCTCGACTAGCGACTCCAACTTGGCGCGTGTAATTTTCAGCGTCAAGTGCACCGGCGCGCCGTTGGCCATGGCGATATAGGGTTCGTTGATTTCAGTTTGCTGCGACGATGACAGCTCGATCTTGGCGCGCTCCGCCGACGCTTTGATACGCTGAAGCGCGATCGGGTCCTTCGCTAAATCGAGGCCATTGATCTTCTTGAATTCCTCAATGATGTGATCAATCAGACGCTGGTCGAAGTCTTCACCACCCAAGAAGGTGTCACCATTAGTGGAGAGCACCTCGAACTGCATCTCGCCATCGACGTCCGCAATCTCGATGATCGACACGTCAAAAGTGCCACCACCGAGGTCATACACTGCGATCTTGCGATCACCTTTGCCAGATTTGTCGAGACCGAATGCGAGCGCTGCTGCAGTTGGCTCGTTGATGATGCGCTTGACGTCTAGGCCTGCGATACGACCTGCATCTTTAGTCGCTTGACGCTGAGCATCATTGAAATAAGCCGGTACCGTGATCACGGCTTCGGTAACTTCCTCGCCGAGATAATCCTCGGCCGTTTTTTTCATTTTGCGCAGCACTTCTGCGGATACCTGCGGTGGTGCAAGACGTTTGTCGCGTGCGAGTACCCAGGCATCACCGTTATCGGCCTTCACGATTTCATACGGCATCAGGCCGATGTCTTTCTGCACTTCCTTTTCTTCAAACTTACGACCGATTAGACGCTTAACCGCGAACAAAGTGTTCGTTGGGTTAGTGACCGCCTGTCGCTTGGCCGGCGCGCCGACCAAAATCTCGCCGTCATCCTGATAGGCGATGATCGAGGGCGTCGTACGCGCACCCTCGGAGTTCTCGATCACCTTCGGCTGGTTGCCCTCCATGATCGCAACGCAGGAATTGGTGGTTCCGAGATCGATGCCAATGACTTTGCCCATGATGGATATTCCTTATGAATCTGAAACAGTTTAGATGCCGAATGTGTACCGATATGCGGCGAGTGCAATACTTTTCAAGTCGACTGCGAGACGGTCACCAGCG
>JBIKUP010000315.1:0-2797 GCA_044347535.1 Burkholderiaceae bacterium | reverse complement strand
ATCGAAGAAACTTCAAATCGTATCGCGGCAACCCGAGTTCATGCTACGTGGGAATCTGAGTGAAGAAGAAATACAACGGTGGGAAACCGTATTGATTCAGTTTACTGAGGAATTCGGCCAAATCTTACCTATTCGCGCGATGATCTCGCTTCAGCAAAAGCGTCCACCGGTCAATGTGCAAACGGTTGTTGGTGGGTCAATGCCTTTCATCATTACCGATACCGGGCAAAGAATCGGCGTTGGCGGTGAAGCAAACGGTCATACCATTTCAGCGATCCGCGATGATGAAATCATTTTTGACGGCACACTGCGTTTCCGAATACCGCGATGATTTTATAAAGGAAAACAAAATGAAAACCAGCCAACAAAGCCAAGCTGACTGTATACAGTTAGATGATGACATGGTGGCGAACCTGGAGCATTACTTGTCGCGTAGCGAAAATACTGATCCGAAGCAGAAATCTCTGCTAGACCAGATTATGAAAACACTTGATCAATTACAAGCTCGATTAGTTATGGAGGGCCGAAAGATGCAGCCAAGTGATGAGTACGAACAAATCAATGCAGCGCGTCAGGCCGTGCAAGCAGCTGCGTTGGCGATGCAGCTATACAGTGCTGGACGCCAAAATAGCGGGCAGTAAGTCGACAGACCTTTTCTTAACACGGAGGCAATCATGGCACTTCCCAGTACCGGTCTAAAGAATATCTATGAAAAGATCGAACCCAAGATGCAAGACAACGAGAATCTCTTGCGCACAGAACTTGGCAATATCAACGATGGTAGTGAGATCACGACTGCACAGCTGCTTCGATTACAGTACCTGATTGCCCGCTATACGGTGACAGCAACAACCTTCGCAAACATCGTCAAGGAGATGTCCGATTCGCTTAAAGGTGTCGCCTCGAAAATTGGATGATTGGCACCCGACAGTTGCTAGCCGAGGTGCTCTAGCCTAATTCGGCTCACCTTGCCGGCTACGGTCGACAGCGACTCGATGTCAGCAATCGCCGCATCGGCATGCTTTTCTTTCGTCTCGTGGGTCAGGATAATCAGATCGGTTTGTGTCTCGCCTTCACCGGCTTCTTTTTGCAGCATGGCATCGATCGATATCGATGCATCGGCCAGGATGCGAGTGACATCGGCTAATACACCAGGCTTATCGGCGACCCGCATGCGAAGGTAGTAGCTGGTGGTGACTTCTGACATCGGCAGAATGGGGGTATCCGCCATTTCATTCGACTGGAATGCCAGGTAAGGAACCCGATGCTCTGGGTCGGCGGTCGCGAGCCGGGTAATGTCGACCAGATCCGCGATTACCGCAGATGCCGTCGGCTCGGCACCCGCGCCCTTGCCGTAATAAAGCGTCGCACCTACTGCATCACCCTGCACCAATACGGCGTTCATTGCGCCTTCGACGTTGGCAATCAAGCGAGTAGCAGGAATCAACGTGGGGTGTACACGCAATTCGATACCCGCCGAAACGCGGCGCGCGATACCAAGTAGTTTGATTCGATAGCCCAACTGCTCTGCATAGCGGATATCGGTTGCAGACAGCTTGGTAATGCCTTCGACATAGGCTTTATCGAACTGCACCGGCACACCGAAAGCAATCGCCGACATGATGGTGGCCTTGTGTGCGGCATCAACACCTTCGATATCAAAGGTCGGATCAGCTTCTGCGTAGCCGAGCACTTGTGCCTGCTTCAGTACGACATCGAAGTCGAGTCCTTTGTCGCGCATCTCGGACAAGATGAAATTGGTGGTGCCGTTGATAATGCCGGCGATCCATTGAATACGATTCGCGGTCAATCCCTCACGCAGCGCCTTGATAATCGGAATACCACCCGCCACTGCCGCTTCGAATGCGACCATGACGCCCTTCTCTTCAGCGGCACGAAATATTTCGGTGCCATGCTTGGCGAGTAAGGCTTTGTTGGCAGTGACCACATGCTTACCGTTGGCTATGGCCGTCATGACTAAATCTCTGGCAATGCCATCGCCACCAATCAACTCGATCACAATGTCGATATCCGGGTGGCTAACCACTCGCCGACCATCGCTTACTATCTCGACCGAACCACCCGTGATCTGTTTGGCGCGTTCGGTGTCAAGATCGGCCACCATCACTACTTCGATGGCCCTGCCAGCGCGACGTCGAATTTCTTCTTGATTACGACGAAGTACATTGAAGGTGCCACTACCTACCGTGCCGATACCTAGCAGCCCGACTCTAATCGGTTTCATCACAGATGCTTTCATGTCAGTCATTGTTTAGCGTGCGTGGCGTCGACGATAGCCATCAAGGAAATGCGCGATACGGCCAAATGCCGCCTCGAGATCGTCCATATTGGGCAAAAACACGACGCGGAAATGGTCAGGGCTCGGCCAGTTGAAGCCGGTGCCCTGTACGATCAGCACTCGTTCCTCGGCCAGCAGTTCATACGCGAATTGCTGGTCGTCTTCGATGGGATAAATCTTTGGATCAAGCCGCGGAAACATGTACAGCGCAGACTTCGGCTTGACACAAGTGACGCCCGGAATATCGGTCAGCAGTTTGTGCGCCAGATCGCGCTGTCGGGTCAAGCGGCCTTGCGGCGCCACCAGGTCATTGATGCTCTGGTAGCCACCGAGTGCGGTCTGAATGGCGAACTGCCCCGGCACGTTGGCGCATAGCCGCATCGATGCCAGCATGTTCAGGCCCTCGATGTAATCCTTGGCCAAGCGCTTCTCACCAGAGACGACCATCCAGCCGGCGCGGTAGCCGCAGGAACGATAATTTTTTGAGAGGCCATTCAG
>JBIKUP010000314.1:0-2798 GCA_044347535.1 Burkholderiaceae bacterium | reverse complement strand
AGGCGAATCGCTTACGTACCGGATAAGCCTGCGATGCCGTCAAGGAGATAACAATGTCCAATAAAAATGACAACATCATCAGCACGACACTTGGCTCAGCGGCTTACTACACAGAGCAGTTGAATGCCCGCGCCGCAGTGCCGGATCACCCGGAAATCATCGCCCGCTGGCAAGCGGACTCCGCACAGGCAAGACAGTCGGAAACTGGCTTATTGGATCTGGCGTTTGGTAGTGCGCCCATGGAGCAGCTGGATTTTTTCCCTGCCGACCAAGCGGGCGCGCCGCTACTTGTGTTCATCCATGGCGGTTATTGGCGTTCGCTCGACAAATCTGATTTCACATTTATTGTGCCGGCCTATCGGCGTGCCGGTTTCAACGTCGCGCTGACCAATTACACGCTCTCGCCCCACGCCTCAGTCGAAGAGATCACCCGCCAGCAATTACGTGCTTTGGCTTGGCTGTATCGCCGTTCGGCGCGCCTGGATTTTGACCGTAACCGCATTGTGATCGCGGGACATTCAGCAGGCGGCCATTTGGCTGCGATGATGATGGCGGCTCACTGGCCCGTGTTCGGCTCGGACTTACCGGGTGATTTGATCAAGGCAGGCGTCTTGATGTCAGGCCTTTATGATATCGAACCGGTTCGTCATGCTGAATTCATTAATACTGATTTGAAGCTTGATATGGCTAGCGCGCTGCGCTTATCACCGGCTTGGATGCCGCAGCCTACCTCGGCGCCATTCATCACCGCAGTGGGCGATCTTGAATCGGATGAATTCAAACGACAGACTGCACTGATCGCATCGCAATGGCGGCATGGATTCGAGCGCGAAGTGCCGCTACATCAAGAGAACCACTTTACGATCTGTGATTGCTTTGGGGATGAAAGCCATCCGCTGTTCAAGGCAAGCTGCGAGTTAATCAACTCGCTGTAAGCCAGCAGACAAAGAAAGTATCAGGCGCATGGTACTGCGCCTGATTAATCACATCAACACTAACGCCGCCTGTTAAAAAGACGGGCGCTCTGCTGGGCGTTCATAAATTCAGTGGCTAGCCAAATCTCACGTAGCAGGTAAACAAAACTTCCTGTCAATGAAATCATTGCCAGCACAAACATCCCCGCAATAATCGAGGCCAACTTCAGATTCAGCGCATCTGCGATGAATAAGCCTGCGACTACGACACAAATGAGTAGTGCGCAGGAGGTCGATAATAGAATCGCGCGATTAATCTTTTTGGCGCGACGAAATAAAATATTCAATTCATCTCTATGTTGCTCAGCCCGCTCGTTAGATATCGGCTCCGGGCTCTCAAGCTGCTCTTCAAGATAACGACTGCGGTCAATGATTCTCGCCAAGCGATTGGTCAGCACCAGCATATTGGTACCGACACCGGTTAATAGAAACACGGGTGCAATAGCGAGTTGAATGATGTGACCAATTTCATCTGCTTGCATTGTTGAATGCCTTCATCAAAAAACAATGACCAACCTCAGCGACTTCAGACAACCTTAATCGATGCAAGTCTGGTTTTAGGATGTCACCTCAAACCAGGATATCGAACAGTCTAGCAGTGGAACCTTACTAATCGAACCGATTATTTCTCGTCGGAATCAGATTAGTTTCTGCGAAGAATCTAATGCGAGTTTATAAGCACAAATTTTCATTCGTATTACGAGTTTTGATCCAAATCAGCTTGGTTCATTTGTGGAAAGCTGATAAATTTGCTGAAAATGTTGCAATTTTGTTACTAAGGAAATCGACATGCTGACAAGTCTTACGAGGCCATTCATTAATCGGTCGTTTGAGGGTAAGCCTCAACTTTTCGTTAGCGGCGTTGATGCCGCCCTTTACCGGAGTTTCACAGCATGATTCGGGTTGTTCTCGCCGACGACCATGCATTAATGCGTGAAGGCTTGAAATACATATTACGCAAAGCCGAAGATATTGAGGTGATTGCCGAGGCAACCGACGGCTTTGAAGTGCTCGCCTTGGTTCGCAAGGGTGGGTTCGATGTTTTGCTAATGGATCTGTCAATGCCTGGTCGTAGTGGTATGGATCTGATCAAGCAAATCAAGGAAGAAGCCCCCAATATCGCGATACTAGTACTCACCATGCACGACGAGGATCAGTATGCCGCACGTGCCATTCGACTGGGTGCACATGGCTACATCACCAAAGAGAGCGCAGGAACAGATCTTTTAGTCGCGATTCGAAAGGTTCATTCAGGTCGACCCTATATCAGCATGGAGGTGGCCGAACAACTGGCGATGGACGCCATGCCTAACCGGCACGATCTGCCGCATAAATCGCTGACTAACAGAGAATTCGAGGTTTTTAACATGCTGGTCACCGGCAAATCCGTGACCGACATCGCCGAGGCATTACATCTCTCGGTTAAAACCATCAGCACGCATAAAGCCCACATTCTTCACAAGCTTGGCACACCGTCACTGGCCGAGCTGGTGCAATACGCGATGGCTCAGGGTTTGCTGGAGAAATTCAAACCTTGAGTTGCATCAATCAAAAATAACTTTAAGACTCGGTAGATTATTAGGAAAGACCTTACAGATTTTCGGTTCGAGCGCTTGCTGTATTCAGTTTGTCCCGATAGCGTCAAGCAAACCATACCCCGATACTTGCTGCATAAATAAATGAGAGACGAAACATCCGCATAGAAATAAAAATCAGCAGTTACGAGTGAATTCAGAGGGTCAAACAAAATAGGAGATGAGCATGACACTTATTCAACACTCTGATTTATCTGCCAATCCCCATCAAAACCCGAGCGTCGCCTCA
>JBIKUP010000313.1:0-2800 GCA_044347535.1 Burkholderiaceae bacterium | reverse complement strand
CGAACGTCTTGCCACGGAATGCGTGGATATAGGGCGCGACCGAACGCAGCCAGCCGACGAACTGAGCATTGTTTTCCATAGCGGGCATTATAATTCGCCCGACATGTCAGCAGCCTTGCCCCCGAAAAAAACACGTAGCGCGCCACTCCCCAAACAGGTTCCGGTCAGGCACCCGCTTCCCGCCATTGAATTCCCTGAAGAGCTACCGGTCTCCGCGCGCCGCGAGGAGATCGCAGCTGCGCTTGCGTCACACCAGGTGGTGATCGTCAGCGGCGAGACGGGATCGGGAAAAACCACCCAGCTGCCAAAAATCTGCCTGTCGATCGGGCGCGGGGTGAATGGCTTGATCGGCCACACCCAACCCCGCCGTATTGCCGCCTCATCCACAGCAAAACGTATCGCGCAGGAGCTTGGCTCGCCGCCCGGTCAGCACGTGGGCTACAAGGTGCGCTTCAACGACACGCTGTCCGAGGGTGCCTGGATCAAGCTAATGACCGATGGCATTTTGCTGGCCGAGACGCAGGGTGATCCGCTGCTGCGCCAGTACGACACGATCATTATCGATGAGGCGCATGAGCGCAGCTTGAATATCGATTTCTTGCTGGGTTATCTGAAGCAGCTGCTACCGAAGCGACCAGACCTGAAGCTGATCATCACCTCGGCAACGATTGATGCCGAGCGGTTTGCGCGCCATTTTGAAACAGCGTCGCAAAAAGTACCCGTGATCGAGGTATCTGGTCGGCTGTATCCGGTCGAGTTACGTTACCGACCCGTCGAGACGGATGCCAAGCCCGGTAGCGCAGCGCCGTCTGCAGCTGCCAAAGCCAAAGAGCAGCGCGATTTAATGGATGCCATCGTCGACGCAGTCGATGAGCTCGCACGCATCGGCCCCGGTGACATTCTGGTGTTCTTGCCCGGTGAGCGCGAGATTCGCGACGCGGCCGAGGCGCTGCGTAAGCACCACACGCCGCACGTAGAAATACTGCCGCTGTTTGCGCGACTCTCGGCACAAGAGCAGGAGCGCGTGTTCAAGCCGACCAACGCGCGACGCATTGTGCTGGCGACTAATGTCGCCGAGACCTCGCTGACGGTACCCGGGATTCGTTATGTAGTAGATGCTGGCACCGCGCGTGTCAAACGCTATAGCTACCGCAATAAAGTGGAGCAGTTGCAGGTTGAACCAGTTTCGCAATCGGCAGCCAAACAGCGCGCGGGGCGATGTGGCCGAGTCGCGGCGGGTGTTTGCATACGTTTATACGACGAGCAGGATTTTTTACAGCGACCGGCATTTACTGAACCGGAGATTTTGCGTTCATCACTTGCTGCGGTGATTCTGCGTATGAAGTCGCTGCGCCTAGGCGATGTCGAGCAGTTTCCTTTCATTGAGGCTCCGTTGGGTCGCGCCATCGCCGATGGTTATCAGCTGCTGCAAGAACTAGGTGCGGTGGATGAGGCCAAGCAGCTGACGGGTTTGGGTCAGCAACTGGCCAAGCTGCCCCTTGATCCGCGTATCGGGCGCATGATTCTGGCGGGGCGCGATCATGACTGTTTACGCGAGCTATTGATCATCGCATCGGCATTGTCGGTGCAAGACGCCCGTGATCGTCCGCAGGAAGCGCAGGGTGCAGCGGATAGCGCGCATAAAAAATTCGAAGATGAAAAATCCGAGTTCCTTACATATCTCAAGCTATGGAACTGGTTCGAAGAGGCGATTGAACATAAAAAATCCAATCGCCAGCTACAAGAACATTGCCGCGCCAACTTTGTTTCTCAATTACGCCTGCGTGAGTGGCGCGATGTACATGCGCAGCTGTGTACACTTGTACGGGAACAAGGCTGGCGTGTGAATGAAGCGCCCGCAACTTATGATCAACTTCACCTCGCCCTGCTGACAGGATTGCTCGGCAATGTCGGCTTCAAGCAGGAAGATGAGCCGCATTATCTGGGGGCGCGTGGCATCAAGTTTCATCTCTGGCCGGGCTCCTCGCTTGGCAAGAAAGCCGGGCGCTGGATCATGGCAGCGGAGTTGGTCGAGACTTCCCGTTTATTTGCACGAACGCTGGCACAGATACAGCCGCAGTGGCTAGAGCGCGTCGGCGCGCATTTGCTGAAAAAATCCTGGGGAGATCCGCGCTGGGAGAAGCGCAGCGGGCAGGTGTCGGCCTATGAGCGCGCCACGCTCTATGGCTTGGTGGTGTACAGCCAGCGTCGCATTGATTACGGCAAGATCAATCCTGAAGAAGCCCGCGAGATTTTTATTCGCAGCGCGCTGGTCGATGGCGACTTTGAGACACGCGCACCGTTCCTGGCGCATAACCAGCGATTAATCCGAGAAATCGAAAATCTCGAGCATAAATCCCGGCGCCAGGATGTTCTGGTCGATGAGACATTGATCGCCGCGTTTTACGATAACTTGATTCCGCAAGATGTTTGTACTGCAGTTGGTTTCGAGCAGTGGTTGAAGAAAGCTAGCGCGAGTGAACCCAAGCTGCTGCATTTGTCGCGTGATGATCTGATGCGGCACGAAGCAGCAGGGATTACGACCGATCTCTTCCCCAAGCTGATGCGCCACGCAGGCGTTGAAATGGCGCTCACCTATCATTTCGAGCCGGGCTCGGTTCGCGATGGCGTGACACTGGCGGTGCCGCTCTATGCATTGAATCAGGTATCCGCAGCGCGTTGCGAGTGGCTGGTGCCCGGCATGCTGAAAGAGAAGGTCCACCTCTTACTGAAATCGTTGCCGCAAAAGCTACGCCGACAGTGCGTGCCGCTACCTGATTATGCAGCGGGCTTTTGTGAT
>JBIKUP010000312.1:0-2804 GCA_044347535.1 Burkholderiaceae bacterium | reverse complement strand
ACCAGTACGATCAGCAGCTTCACATGCATCCACAGGCTCTGCTGCCCGACGCCGTTGTAAAGCCAGAGTATTAGTCCGAGGACGAGCGCAGGAACCATTAGGATGGTCATGAAGCGGTATAGCTTGTTCGCCATGAGCAGCAAACGCTTTATGGCCGCTGGTTCAGTCTCCATCGCCAGGTTCACGAAGATACGCGGCAGATAGAACAAACCCGCGAACCAGGACGCTATCAGAACAATATGAACGGTCTTGATCCAGAGATAAGCCATCGCTTAGACCCGCACCTCGCCATGACCCAGCACGACGAACTTTACTGATGTGAGCCCCTCCAGGCCTACGGGGCCACGTGCGTGCAGCTTATCGTTCGAGATGCCGATCTCGGCGCCGAGGCCGTATTCGAAGCCGTCAGCGAAGCGTGTCGAGGCATTCACCATTACCGATGCTGAATCGACTTCGCGCAAGAACTGCAGCGCGCGGGAATAATCTTCCGTGATGATGCTATCGGTGTGCTGCGATGAGTAGGTATTGATGAAATCAATGGCTTCATCGACGCCCGAGACAATCTTCACCGAGAGAATCGCATCAAGGTATTCGGTATGCCAGTCTTCCTCGGTCGCTGCTTTCAGCAGCGGGTAGCCGGTGAGAATTTGCATCGCTTCAGCATCAGCGCGCAGCTCTACCTGTTTTTCAGCAAACAATTTGGCTAGCTCGGGTAACACGCGCTGGGCGATGTCACGCGCAACAATCAATGTCTCCATGGTGTTGCATGTACCGTAGCGGTGACATTTCGCATTGAATGCTACCGGCAGTGCTTTGGCGATATCCGCCTTGTCATCAATGTACACATGACAGATGCCATCAAGGTGTTTGATCATCGGCACCTTGGAATCTTTCATCAGGCGTTCGATCAAGCCTTTGCCACCGCGGGGCACGATAACGTCGATGAACTCGGGCATGGTGATCATCGCGCCGACAACTGCGCGGTCCGTCGTTTCGATGATCTGTACCGCTTCAGACGGCAAGCCCGCACCTGCCAAACCTTCTTTGACTAATTTTGCGAGCGCCTGATTGCAATGAATGGCTTCCGATCCACCCCGCAGAATCGTCGCGTTACCGCTCTTGATGCAGAGCCCGGCCGCGTCGACCGTAACGTTTGGTCTAGCCTCGTAAATAATGCCGATCACGCCTAGCGGTACCCGCATCTGGCCGACTTGTATGCCGCTCGGGCGGTACTTCATGTTCGTGATTTCGCCGATGGGGTCGGGTAGTGCCGCGATTTGCTCGAGACCCTCGGCCATGGTGGCGATCGCTTTTTCGGATAGCGTGAGGCGATCGACGAGTGCAGCAGCAAGACCATTGGCACGTGCCGCATCCAGATCTTTTTGATTCGCTGCGGTCAGCAAAGCTGCATCGCGGCGAATCGCTGCAGCAATTAGTTGCAGCGCACGATTTTTCGCGGCTGTATCGGCCTTGGCCATGGCGCGCGATGCTTTGCGGGCTGCGCGGCCGATGTCGGTCATGGTTTGTTGAATATCCATTGTTTTCATTTCCTTGCCACCACCAGCGCCAACTGCAGCATTGCATCCCAAGCGTCGCCGGCAAAATCTTTGGCGCGTAATCCTTTGATCATACGATCAACCTGCGCCGCTTTACTGAGTGCATCACGCAGGCTGGCGATTTTGACGCGCGACACTGCCGGCGCCATCAGCCGCTCGCGCGGTCCCCAGATACGGTACTCCTTCAGCATAGCCGCCAGCGGCCGACCTTCATCGCTACCGATTTTCAGCTTCAGCAGCGTGCGTATTTCTTCACTGACCGCCCACAGCACCAAGGGCAGCGCCTCGCCTTCGCCTTTCAAACCGTCGAGCATACGGGTGACCCGGCTCACGTCACCCGACAGCATCGCCTCCGACAGCTTGAATACATCGTAGCGTGCGACGTTCAGAACCGCATCTTGAATCTGATCCAGCGATAGCCGGCCGTCAGGATACAGCAAGGACAACTTGCGGATTTCCTGGTGCGCCGCCAGCAAATTGCCCTCGACACGATCCACCATGAACTCTAGCGCATGCTTATCGGCGCTCTGGCCCTGTGCAGCCAGACGTTGCCCTATCCAGGACCCTAGCTGGTGCCGCTCGATGTTTGGAATCTCGACGTAAACCGCGTGCCGCTGCAAGGCAGTGACCCAGGCACTTTTTTGGGTTGCCCAGTCGAGCTTGGGTAGCGTGATCATGGTCAGTGTGTCACCCGCTTCGGACCCAACACAAGCGGCCGCATAGTCTTGCAGCGCCTGACCACCTTCCTTACCGGGTTTGCCATTCGGGATGCGTAGCTCGATCAGCTTGCGATCGCCAAACAAGGACATCGACTGCTGCACCGACTGCAGCTCACCCCACTTAAAGTAGCGCTCGGCGATTAGTACCTCGCGCTCGGAAAAGCCAGCGGCACGCGCTTTTGCACGAATACGGTCAGCAGTTTCGAGTAGTAGTAGCTGCTCATCGCTACTAATGACGTACAAAGGCGCCAGTGATTTCTCAAGATGCGCATCGAGCGCGTCGGCGCGCACCTGCATGGCTTATAGCTGGTCCGGCTTGACACGCGCTAGCTGGCGCATGATTTGCGCAACTGCATCGCGGCGTAAATCTTCGAAGGTCATGCGTTCTTCTTGTTCCTTGGCTAGCGCCTGTTCTTCACTGTAAGACAGGATAGATTGCAGCGCGATCTCTGGTGGCTGTAGCAGCTTTTTATTGCTTCCATCGGCCACTTCGAAGCGCACCCGATAAGTCAGACTGAATTCACGCACC
>JBIKUP010000311.1:0-2806 GCA_044347535.1 Burkholderiaceae bacterium | reverse complement strand
GCTGTCGACCTATGGCGTCACCTATGTACAAGCGAGCAGGGCTGCCGTGATGCAAGTGCTTGAGCTGATCGTGGCGATGGTCTCTGCCGTGCTGCTTGGCGGTGAATCCTTGTCAGCCGGCGAGATCATTGGTGCTCTGATGATTCTTGGCGCGACGATGATTGAAGCGCTCGGCACGCGATCTTCAGAGGTATCGTAGCGGCGTCGGCAGCTTATCCGAGCGCTTTCTTCGTTTTGTTTGGTCCGATCAACCCAGTTTGCTTGTGCATGAGTATCCATGAACTCACTTCATTGCCGAATTTTCCTCATCACTTTTTCAATGTTATCTGCCATGGCCAACGCCCAAACGCTTGATTTCACCGATGCCCAGACTACGGCGCAGATGTGGGTCGTTAATGATGGCGTGATGGGCGGTGTTTCACAGTCACGCTTTCGGCATGATGCTGAGGGCGTGATGATTGAAGGCATTGTCTCGCTTGAAAACAATGGTGGCTTTGCGTCGGTAAGAAGTGCAGCAGCATTTGGTGTTGGTGCCGTTGCTCTCGAGCTGAAGATCAAAGGGGATGGCAAACGTTACAAGTTTATTCTTCGCACAGACGCTGCACCACGCTCGCCGATGTATCAAGCCGACTTCGTCGCTGCAGAGGGTTGGCACACCTATAGGTTCCTGCCGAGCGATTTCAGAGCAAGTTTCCGTGGCCGGGCGGTGGATGCGCCTGACTTGGTATTCGCTGATGCCAAAGAACTCGGCATCTTGATCGCAGACAAACAAGCCGGCTCGTTTCACCTGCAATTAAAAACTATTCGTGCCCTGACTGCTGGCAACAGCAGCCGGTAATACCCGTGCAGGCAAATCCATGATGTGAGTCGGGGTTTGGCGATGATTCAATTTGTTTCAAACATTTCATCAGTCATGAGTTTTGCTATGCACCGTATAAAAGCTGTTTGAGAAATGTTAAGTAATTGTTTTTCTGAAAACCATGTGGGAGAGAATTGTTGGAGTGATAACATTCTATAACCCGTTGAATTATCAATAGCTTTTGCGCTGGTGTTTGCCAAATCAGGAATTTTTCCTGGTGATTTTGCTAAGTTACACCTCCAAATTTTTTTCGATAGAAGTCTGCTCTCTCAAATTCGACGTTTGTTTTTCCATTTGCACTCGCAGCATTTTTTGGGGCGTATCTTTTTTCAAATCTAAAACCTGTTTGATTTGCTTGAAATCGTTAGTAATTCATGTATGCTAAAAAGCGAATCATGAGGCTGCGACTACTTTCGGAGTGGTACTTTGTAGCTAAATGATCTCCACGTGCTGTTCTTAGGTTCGTGTAGTAAGTACGCAGGGAAATGCTAGCGGCGAGGAAATGCGAAGCGATGCTGCCCCCAACTCAAACTAGGAGACAAAATGAAAAAAACTGTCGTTTCTCTCTCACTAACCGCTGTAGCAGCGGCAGCCCTGCTGGCAGCTGTGCCGGCTTCCGCTGTTAGTGTGAAGGTTGAATCCTTCCAGAAAGCGGAGTCACCATGGGATATGGCTTTCCTCCCAGATGGCACCATGTTCTTCACCGAGAAGTGCGGCGGCCTCTCCGTGCGTACATCGTCCGGCGGCGTGAACAAGCTGCTTGGTGTTGGCGGTAGCAGCGGCTACAGCCAGACCAAGAATGATTTGTTCTGCGATGGCCAGGCTGGTGTGCTCGGCGTTGCGGTTGACCCGGACTTCAAGTCGAACAGCTACATCTACCTGATGTCCAGCTCGCGCGGCGACAACCGCACCTATGGCGGTTACAACAACATCGTGATGCGCATGAAAGTGAATGGTTCACTGTCTGACGTATCCGATATCAAAGAAATCATCAACGACCTCGGCTACAAGCCGAAGAAGTCGAACCACCCATTCGGTGGTCCTGGCGCGCACAACGGCGGTCGTATTCGCTTCAGCCCAGCTGACGGCTTCCTGTACGTGACGATTGGTGATAACCACAGCGGCGAGGGTCCTCAGCACCCAACCCAGATGCGCGGTAAGGTCTTGCGTGTTGACCGCGACGGCAATGCAGCACCGGGTAACAACCCACCGTCAGGTTTCGACAAGCGTGTGTTCACCTACGGCCATCGTAACCCACAAGGTATTACTTTCCGTCCAGGTACCAATGAGCCCTTCACTTCTGAGAATGGCCCATGGCACAGCGATGAAGTTACCAAGCTGGTGAATGGTGGTAACGGTGGTTGGGATCCGCGTGACAACGTCAATGGCCGTCCGGCATGCCCAGACAGCTATTGCGGTTACTCGCCTAACCAGATGGGCGCATTGCCTCCGAAAGAGCGCGCAGCGTTCATGCCTATGACTGACCTGAAGGCTTACCCTAAAGCGATGAAATCGGCATGGAACAACAACGGTCTGTCGCAGGGTATGTGCGGTAGCGCCTGGTTGGTTGGTAAGCAGTGGGGTAATTGGGAAGGCCGTCTGGCAGTGGGTTACGCTGGTATCGGTATCCACGGCACGCCAACTGGTAACCGCATCGACGTCTTGGATATTTCCAAGGATGGTATGTCATCCAAGCGTGAAGAACTGTCATGGCCAGGCGTTGCTGGTCGCTTCCGTCACCTGACTACGGGCCCAGACGGCGCTCTGTACGTGGGTGATGAGGCCGCTAACATGATCTACCGTGTTACACCGGAATAAGTAGCGGTTGTGTCTAGACGCGCTGCCCTCGGGCAGCGCGTTTTTTTATGGAGATATTCATGCGTCGCTTTATCGCACTACTGCTGGTCTCGGGTGTGGCCGTTTTCGGCAAGGCCATGGCCGAGGATA
>JBIKUP010000310.1:0-2814 GCA_044347535.1 Burkholderiaceae bacterium | reverse complement strand
CACTGAGCCCAAAGGAAAACCGATGCCCATCGACATCCCCATGCCACTCGCGCTGCCAAAACTGCCACCACCAACACCCACGGTGACACGTGGTCCGCTACTACCGACGGTGCTGCCGGGCAAACGATAGATCACCTCGGAGGCCCGGTAGCCGGGATGATCGCAGACCACCCGCAGATCGCCATTCGGCTCACCCACCATGACCGTGGCGGGTGTCTGCACATTCCAGCTGCCCGACAGATTACTGACGACACACGCTGCGCCATTCAGCGGCTTGCCTTGGGCCGTTGATACCACTTGTACTTGTCCTGCCGGTGCTGAGGGCTGGCCGGCACAGCTGATCAGCAGTGTGACCAGTACGCCCACAGCAGCGATCCGTCGCCCGCTAGCGCTGCCTCGCCATCTTCCGATAGAGCGCAGCGCGGGCATGGGCTTAGAAATTAAGGGCGCGCTTATCCACCGCCAGCGCGGCTTCTTTAGTCGCCTCGGATAGCGTTGGATGAGCATGGCAAATGCGCGCAATGTCCTCGGCCGAGGCGCGAAACTCCATCGCCACCACAGCTTCGGCGATAAGTTCAGAGGCCATCGGCCCGACAATATGTACGCCCAAAATTTCATCCGACTGCGCATCAGCAAGGAACTTCACCAAGCCAGAGGTGTCGCCCAGTGCGCGAGCGCGGCCATTTGCCATAAAAGGAAAACTACCCGACTTATAGGCAACACCGGACGCTTTTAGTTGCTGCTCTGTTTTACCCACCCAAGCGATCTCAGGCGAGGTGTAGATGACCCACGGAATCGTGTCGAAGTTAACGTGGCCATGTTGCCCGGCGATACGCTCGGCGACAGCAACGCCCTCCTCCTCTGCCTTGTGCGCCAGCATAGGGCCGCGCACCACATCGCCCACTGCCCAGACATTCGGCAAATTCGTTTTGCAATGATCATCCACTACGACGAAGCCGCGCTCATCGAGTTTCAAACCAACTGCATCGGAATGGAGTCCGTCGGTATTCGGCACGCGACCAATCGAGACAATCAGCTTATCCACCTCGAGCACTTGCGCTGCGCCACTGGCATTGGTGTACTCAACACGCACCCCTTTGCCGGTTTTGATTTTGCCGATCTTCACGCCCATCTCAATGGCCAGACCCTGCTTGACAAACAGCTTATGCGCTTCGCTGGCGACTGATTCATCCACGGCACCAAGGAAAGTGGGTAGCGCCTCAAGGATGGTCACCTCGGCACCGAGTCGACGCCACACACTACCCATCTCCAGGCCAATCACACCCGCGCCGATCACGCCTAATTTTTTTGGCACATGATCGATTTCAAGCGCGCCCGTGTTCGACAAGATCTGCTGCTCATCAAACGGCAGATCAGGAAAGGCACGCGGATTTGAACCGGTGGCGACAATGATATGTTTGCCAGTCACTGACTCGTTGGCAGGCGCTGATACTGCAATCTCGTAAGCCCCTGCATCAGCTTTAACGAAGGATGCACGTCCGTGCAAAAACGATACCTTGTTCTTCTTGAACAGGTACTGGATGCCGTCATTGTTTTGCTTGACCACACCATCCTTGCGCCCCAGCATCTGGGAAAGGTTGAGCTTGACGCCCTTAACCTCGACACCATGCTCAGCAAGGCCGTGCTGCACATGCTCGAAATGCTCCGAGGACTGCAGCATGGCCTTGGAGGGAATGCAGCCGACATTGGTGCATGTGCCGCCAAGCGCCGGGCCACCTTTGGCGTTTTGCCAGGCATCGATACAGACAACCGTCAGCCCCAGTTGAGCCGCGCGAATCGCAGCGATGTATCCGCCCGGGCCGCCACCAATTACGACCACATCAAAGTGCTTTGCCATGGCCGCCCCTTACAGATCGAGCAGCAGACGCGCTGGATCTTCCAACGCCTCTTTCATCGCCACCAGACCTAGTACCGCTTCGCGGCCATCAATGATGCGATGGTCATACGAGAGCGCAAGATAGTTCATCGGACGGATAACGATCTGCCCGTCTTCGACCACCGCCCGGTCTTTGGTGGCATGCACACCGAGAATCGCTGACTGCGGTGGATTGATGATCGGCGTGGAGAGCATCGAACCAAATACACCGCCATTGGAGATAGAGAAAGTACCGCCGGAGAGTTCCTCCAGCGTGAGCTTGCCGTCCTTGGCTTTGGTACCAAATTCACCGATCTTTTTCTCGATATCTGCAATCGACATCTGATCGACATTACGCAGAATTGGCACCACCAAACCACGCGGTGAACCAACGGCGATACCAACATCGAAATAGCCGTGGTACACAATATCGTTACCATCCACCGATGAGTTGAGGATGGGGTATTTCTTCAGCGCTGCGACGGCGGCTTTCACAAAGAACGACATGAAACCGAGTTTCACGCCGTGCTCTTTTTCAAACTTGTCTTTGTACTTGTTACGCAGATCCATCACCGGCTGCATGTTCACTTCATTGAAGGTGGTGAGGATGGCGTTCGTCGCTTGCGACTCAAGCAAGCGTTCGGCGATACGCGCACGCAAGCGGCTCATCGGTACACGCTGCGCAGGACGATCACCCAAATCCAGACCGATTTGGGCCGGCACCTCGGGCAGTGCCACACGTGCAGCAGCAGGTGCAGGTGCCGCGCTTGGCTTGGGCTGCGCCAGTGCCTGAATCACATCACCCTTGGTGACGCGACCATCTTTACCGGTACCAGGCACTGCTGAGGCTGACATCTGATTTTCTGACAGCATCTTGGCGGCGGCAGGCATCGCAATCGCGCCAGATGATGCCGGCGCCCTAGCGGCGGCGGGTGCGG
>JBIKUP010000308.1:0-2839 GCA_044347535.1 Burkholderiaceae bacterium | reverse complement strand
TCTTCACCACGTGGATAACGAATACCGAGTCATGTGCCTCGCAAATCACGCAGTGGGCCGGCGTCGAGGCATTACTCGGCCCACAGGATGATGCTGATCGCATGCGCGAAATTTTTCAGCAGCGACGTGATCTGGTGGTCAGCCTGTTAAACGATATTCCTGGTGTGACGTGTCAGTCACCTGGTGGCGCTTTTTACGCTTGGCCGAATGTGACCGAGGCTTGCCGCATCACCGGTTGTCGTGATTCCGAAGAATTTCGTCAGCGGCTATTAAATGAGGCAGGTGTCGCTGTGCTAGCGGATATTCACTTTGGTCCACGCGCAGAGGGCGAGGGGCAACATATTCGTTTGAGTTACGCCGCATCAGATCAAGCAATTCGTGAGGGTGTAGGGCGGATTAAAGCATTTGTAGAGAAGGGAAATTCCTGATGTCTGAACAAGCATTGAAAGTAGCGCTGATCACTGGCGCAGGCGCAGGTATTGGCAAAGCAACGGCGAAAGCATTTTTACGTGCAGGTTACCGCGTCGTGATGGCGGGTCGGCAGCTCGACAAGCTCGACCAAGCAATTGCCGATATTGGCGGCACCCACGAGAACACACTCGCGCAGCGCTGTGATGTGGGCGACCCTGAGAGCGTTAAGCAGTTATTCGCAGCAACCCAAAGTAAATTTGGTCGGCTCGATGTGCTGTTTAATAACGCGGGTGTCAGTGCGCCGGCGGTGCCGATTGAGGCATTAAGCTACGAGCAATGGAAAGCGGTGGTGGACGCCAACCTTACGGGCGCATTTTTGTGCTCGCAACAGGCGATTCGCATGATGAAGGCGCAAAACCCGCAGGGTGGACGCATCATCAACAATGGTTCCATCTCGGCGCATGCACCGCGCCCGATGTCGGCACCGTATACCGCCACCAAACATGCCGTCACAGGACTCACCAAGTCGATTGCACTCGATGGCCGCGCGCATCGTATCGCCTGTAGCCAGATTGATATCGGCAATGCGGCCACCGAAATGACGGAGCGTATGGCGGCAGGCATTCTGCAGGCCGATGGCACGACCAAGGTGGAGCCGCGGATGGACGTCAACCACGTGGCCGATGCTGTGCTGCAAATAGCCGAGCTCCCGCTGGAGAGTAATGTGCTGTTCATGACCATCATGGCGACTAACATGCCCTTCGTCGGTCGCGGCTAAACGCCGCTCACAAAATGCCGCTGGCGTTGTTGGTGGCGTTCGCTTCGCTCATTTTGTGAGAGGCTTTCGTAACCAACAATCTCACCAAGCTTTGCGCTTTGTCAGCTATTTCCGGGGATTTAAGCTGCCTTTTAGCTTGTCAAACCAGTAATAATAAATGTTTTGGTGCGGCGCAAGAATTACTGCTTGACAGGGTAATTTCGCACGGGCAAACTTTGCCCTGGTGCGTTGCACAATAACCGTACCACCATAATTCAACCCCGGAGAGCACAACCATGAACATCGCCATCGACCAACTGTCGAAAGCCAGCAAAACGCAAGCCGAAGCTCAGATTCAAACGATGTCAGCCATCGCCGAGAAGACCATGCATGCGGTCGCGGAATTGGCTGAGTTGAATGCTGCCACTATGAAGGCCTCGCTCGAAGATTCTTCCGCTATCGCTCAAGAGATTCTCGCTGCCAAAGACCCGCAGTCCGCACTCGTGATCGTACAGTCGCAGGCGCAGCCCTCGGCAGAGAAGGCCGCTTCGTATGCGCGTCATCTGACCGCAATCGCCACCAAGGCACAAGCTGAGCTGGGCAAGGTTGCGCAAGAGCGTATGGCCGAGACGACCGCTCACTTCCACTCGCTGGTGAACGACATGAGCAAGACCGCACCTGCGGGTACCGAGCCGTTCGTTGATATGTTCAAGTCGAACATGGCGAACGCCAATGCGATGTACGAGCAGTTCGCCAAGGCGGGTCAAACTGCCTACGATCATTTCCAGTCGCAACTCGGCGACATGGGTAGCCACTTCGGCGTGCCGACCAAGGCGCCCAAGTCAAAGAAGCCTTCAGCTGCTGCCTGAATAGTCTCTCCGCATCATTAAAAAAGGCTGCCTCGGCAGCCTTTTTTATTTCAGCTCGAAGTGCAAAAAGCACGTCGATGTTTTTTAGCGGCTCGATCACTGAGCCGACTAGAACAGCGGTAGCTGCGACTCTTGCAGCAGATGTTCGGTGACAAATCGCAGTAGCAGCTGATGATGCGTGCCGTTGTGCCACTGCGGCTGCATGTATTTTTTCCAGTACCAGCTCTGCTCGCTCTCCGGGTGGCAGCCGATTAATCCTACCTGGCCTTGCACGATGGCCATTGGATCACCGTTGGCATAGGTAGCGACTTCCTCGTACTCGCCCCCGATGAAGGTGGGGCCATCGTAAAAATACATACGCTCGGCCTCGCCCATCCAGCTGACCTGAGCGGTCGTGCCGTAAGAGGATTTGATCTCGGCATTACGCCGCTTGATGTACTGCTTAACGCGGGTGTCAGCGAGGATGTCGAAATAATATGCATCAGCCCAGTAAGCCCCCATGCAGATGCCAAGATATTTGCCGCCGCGACGCAGGAATTTGCGCACCTCACGCAGATTGGATTTCATCAAGCCGCTGAAGGTGCTGGCATCACCGTAGCCGCCGGGGAAAACCACCAATTCCACGTCATCAAAAAATCCCTCTTGCACCGAGTGCCGGGTAAAGATGCGCAGGTTGTAGACCGGTGACAGGGCCTGAATAATCCCGTTCACGGACTCGATCGAACAGATCGGATGGTGCAGAAAGATGGCAATATTTTTTTTCACAGCTTAGGACATCCTGCTCCATGCGTTCCGCCGCCGA
>JBIKUP010000306.1:0-2844 GCA_044347535.1 Burkholderiaceae bacterium | reverse complement strand
ATCGGCCGATGCAAGCCAGCCCATCCCATACTCACCAGTCCGATGTCAGCTTTGACGGTGGCGATCTGGATTGCGGCAATGGCTTGCTGCTGCTGATCCGTAAGCATATCGATCCTCTGCCCAGAGGCGGCTTACTGGAAATACGTTCGTCCGAGATTTCGGTCGAGGAAGATCTACCCGCTTGGTGTCGGCTGACTGGGAATGAACTGCTTTCATGGACGAAGCAAGATAGGCAACGTAGTTTTCTGGTTGCTAAGGGCAAGTTTTCTGAGCGTATGAGTCTGCCTGTTGCAGCAGGCCTGACTAACAGTGCGACTGCCGCGCTGGTCAAAGCGCCTTTAAACATAGTGATACCAGCCGAGCTACCTGCCCCGATCGCCGCACTACCAATTTCACCCTTATCGGTAATGGGCATCGGCAGCTGGCCCCGCCCGCGCTGGATGCTGCAGGCGATGCATGATCATATGGAGGGCCGTCTGGATGCAGAGTCATTTCAATTAACCGCTGATGATGCGGTTCGGCTTTCCGTCGCCGCACAATTGCGTGCCGGTGTAGATGTGGTGACCGATGGTGAGCAGCGCCGTGACAGCTATGCCAGCTTTGTGGGCGGTATCCTCGACAACTGTCAGCTGATTCCGCTCACCGATTTACTGCCGTTGGTCGATGATCCGGAAGAATTTGCCCGAGAACTGCGTGCGCTGGATGTACCGGCCGCTGAAGTTCGTCATCCAGCGGTTTTTGGTCTCCTCGGCCGTAGCAAGCCGCTGGCATTGCATGAAATGGATTTCGTCAAAACGCTCACCGATAAGCCCGTCAAGATCGCGCTGCCCGGGCCCTATCTACTAACGCGGACCATGTGGCTGGAGTGCGTTTCCGATCGTGCTTATACAAATCGTGAAACGCTGGCAAGTGACATCGTTCGTGTGCTGCGTGAAGAGTTGGCTTGCCTGCTAGCCGCAGGGGTCGCGCTAGTTCAGTTTGATGAACCGGTGCTCTCTGAGGTGGTGTACTCCGGATCGGTATCGAAGCGCAGTTTCATGTGCGGTGCCTTGTCTGAAAAAAACGAGATACCTGCAGAGCTGGGGTTTGCGCGTGAACTGATTAACGCAGTGGTTGCCGGTTTTCCAAAAGAACGTCTTGCCCTGCATATGTGCCGCGGTAATTGGACGCCCGACGAAGGCGCCGCTTTGTCCGGCAATTACACACCGCTGATTGAGACGCTCTCCGGTTTGCAGGTAGGCAGCCTGTTGCTGGAGTTGTGCACACCTCGTGCAGGTGAGATGGAAATATTGAGGGCTATTCCGGACGATATTCGTATCGGCGTTGGTATCTGCAACCAGAAACACGCGCACATCGAAATGCTGGATGATGTACTTAGCAAGGGCGAGCAGGCAATTCAGTTGTTTGGAAAAGAGCGTGTGCTGTTCACGCCTGATTGTGGGTTTGCGACCTTTGCGGATAATCCACTGGCTTCCGAACAGATCGCTGAGCAAAAGCTGAAAGTAATCGCTGCCGCCAGCAGGATTCTTCGGCAGCGGCACGGATTGCATAGCTAGACGCCTTTGATGCTCGCGCATGGTCGGTGACCGGTATCTCGACATAGACAATTGGGTTGGGCGTCAACTGAGCAGCAATCCATTCGGAATCAGCCGTAAGTCGTGCAGCCACCTTTGAATCGGGATCGATCAGCCGCCAGAACGGCGCTACATCGACCGAGGCAAGGCAGATCGCCAAGTGGATTTTTAGCACCCAACAAAATCGAAAGGAATTCGATATGCCGAAACTCAAAATAGCGCCACTGCAATATGTCACCAGCATCGTCTCTACTGTGGCTATCCTTGTGCTCGCCGGGGAAGCATCAGCCCAGTCCCGAACAGGTCCCGTCCTCGATATTGAGTTGGGAGCCGCGTGGCAGGTTCGTAACGATGTCCAGATTCCTAATGACAGCAATGGAACGCGTTTTGCACTGGATAGCGTCACCGGATCCGGACCGTTTTTCGCGCCGCGCATTCAGCTCTCCACTACGCTCGCGCCGCGTCATGAATTGCGCCTACTTGCGGCGCCATTGGGAATTAAGGAATCAGGCAGCCTGGACAAGCTAGTCAAATTCCAGGGGCAGACCTTCGCGGTTGGAGGTGTAGAAGCAAAATACCGCTTTGACTCCTACCGAGCCACTTGGCGCTATACGTTTTACGAGAATCCCGACTGGATATGGAAGGCGGGCGTAACCGGAAAAATCCGCGACGCCGAGATCACACTGCGTCAGGGTGGCGTAACGGCGACCAAGAGCAACATCGGCTTTGTGCCGCTCCTGCATCTTTACGGCGAGCGCAGGCTCGACAATCGTTCCCGCCTCACTTTTGAGGGCGATGGGTTGGCCGGCGGACCAGGCCGCGCATTCGATCTCTCGGCGCGTTACGTGCTTGATATTGATGAGCGTGCCTCCGTATTCGCAGGACTACGACTTCTCGACGGCGGTGCCGATTCGACCAGTGGCTACAATTTTGCCCGCCTTCACTATGTGACGTTCGGGCTGCAATACGGCATGTAACCAGAAAATTTACTCCATGCTTCCATCATTAAGAAACCCTATCAACCACTTGGCCCATCAGCCACATTCGTTTGGCTTTCATACCCGGCTCGATCAGACTGTTTCGCTCCGGCGACTGCGGTATAAAAAATGGCCCAGCAATCTGTGGCGGGGTACTCCGGCCGCACGATGGTGTTGCGGTCTGTTGCGCCGATGATTTTTGGCTGGTGAATATAGAGGGCGCCACTACACCTACTTTTAGGAATAGTCCGCCAAAGATTTGCAACCAACGTCGCCGACTCGTCCTGCGATGG
>JBIKUP010000307.1:0-2844 GCA_044347535.1 Burkholderiaceae bacterium | reverse complement strand
ACCTTTGGCGCGCGCAGTCATTACATACTGCTTACGAATTTCTTCCAGAAAGGTGTTCTTGGTCAGCATAGTCATCACCGCGAACGCGCCCGCGACTGAGGCGGTCACTGGCAGGGCGATATGCCACAGGTAATCTTTGATTTTGCCAAAGGTGGTGAGCGTTTCCCAATCATCGGAAGTTAAGCCGCGCAACGGAAACCACTGCACAAAACTCGAACCTGCAAACAGCACGAGGAGCGCCACACCCAATACAAAGCCCGGTATCGAGTAACCGATCAGCACCAGCATGCTGGTTACATGATCAAAGCGTGAGCCTTCTCGCACCGCTTTTGCAATACCAAGTGGTACTGATATCAGGTAAGTCAGAAAGAAAGTCCAGAGACCAATCGAAATCGACACTGGTAGTTTCGACTTCACAAGCTCCCAGACATCTTTGTGGTGATAAAAGCTCTGGCCAAGATCAAATTTCGCGAAGCCTTTCAGCATTTTCCAGAAGCGCTCTAGCGGCGGCTTGTCGAAGCCGTACAGTGCCTTGATCTCTGCGACGCGCTCAGCATCAATACCCTGCCGACCACGGTATTCTGAGCGTCCGCCACCAGAGGATTCACCTGCACCGACCTGACCCTTTTTCAGTTCGATCAGTGCTTGCTCGACCGGGCCACCAGGCACGAATTGGATCACCGCGAAAGTAATCGCGATCACGCCCAACAATGTGGGGATCATTAGCAAGACGCGTTTCAGTACATATGACCAGAGGTTCATAGCTCGCCGGATTTCACCGTGATTAATTCTGCTTACGTGGCTTTTCCTGCCACCAACTCGAGATCACATACGGATCTGCCTGATAGTACTTAGGCGAGACCGCAGGGATGCCAAACCGATTTCTGTAGGCGACACGATGCGTCGCCGAGTACCAATGCGGTACCGCCATATGCTTGTGCAGCAGTACACGATCTAACGCGCGCGCAGCAGCAACCAATTCTGCGCGGGTATTGGCACGCACTAGTGCTGTCACTAACTTATCGACCGCTGGGTCTTTCAACCCCCAGTAATTACTTGAGCCATTTTCATCAGCGGCCTTGGCACCAAACATATCGAACATCTCGTTGCCCGGGCTGGTGACATCGGGGAAACGCTGGCTAGTCATATCAAAGTCAAACTCTTCCATACGCTTCTGCACAAGCGCAAAATCTGCTGTGCGTTGGCGCACTGTGATACCTAACTTTTCAAGATTACGCACATACACCGCAATGATTCGTGAAAGCGCGGACTGATCGTCAAGAATCTCGAAAGTAAAAGCTTCACCCTTAGCATTACGCAGCGCGCCATCACGGTACTCCCAGCCCGCTTGCTTCAACAAATCGCGCGCCTTCAATAAATTCGCACGCAAGGAGGCTGGTGCTTCGGTTGAGGGTGGCAATGGCACCGGGCCGAATACGGCTGGATCAAGCTGATCGCGCAAAGGCTCAAGCAAGGCCAACTCAGCAGGGGTTGGCTCGCTACGCGCTGCCAGTTCGGAATTGCTGAAGAAGGAATCAATCCGCACATACTGCGCATAAAACAATTGGCGATTCATCCATTCGAAATCGAGCGCCAGCCCAAGCGCTTGCCGCACACGCTTATCCTGAAACTGCGGTCTTCGCATGTTCATGACAAACGCTTGCATACCAGCGCCGTTCTGATGCCTGAGTGTTTTCTTGATCAGCTCACCACTCTCAAACTTCGGTCCCTTGTACATACGGGCCCAGTTCTTCGCACGGTATTCGACGACCACGTCGAACTCGCCCGCAAGAAAAGCCTCGAGCCGGGCGACATCATCTTTATAAAAGCGGTAAACGATACGATCAAAATTGAAGGCGCCTTTACGCACTGGAAGCTCGGCACCCCAATAGTCCGGGTTCTTGCGATAGATGATGGATCGGCCGACATCAAAGCGCTCGATCAGGTAAGGACCACTCGCTATCGGTGCCACCAGCTGTATCTTGTCGAATGGCGTGCCTGCGGCCCACTTGCGCGAGAACACCGGCATACCACCCACGATCAGCGGTAACTCGCGGTTCAAGCTCTTGAAATCAAAGCGTACTGTGCGCGCATCAATCACTACTGCTTGTTTGACATCCGCAAAAATCATCTTGAACTGCGGTGCTCCCTTGGCCATCAAGGTATCAAACGAATATTTGACGTCATCCGCCGTCACCGGGTCGCCGTTATTGAAGCGTGCTTTGGCATGCAAACGGAAGGTCATGGACATACGGTCCGATGCCAGCGTCATATCCTCCGCTAGCAAGCCATACATCGTCGCCACTTCATCCGCCGAGCCGATCGCAAGTGACTCGAACATGAGGTTGTTGAGGCCAGCGGCAGCCACGCCCTTCATCGAGAAGGGGTTGAACTTGTCAAAACTGTTGGCGGCGCCCGGGTTGGCCAGATAGATCTCGCCACCCTTGGTGGCATTTGGGTTGTGGTATTCAAAATGCGCGAAGTCGGGCGGGTATTTGGGCGTGTCGTACAGCGAGAATGCATGACCTGCCCACGCCAATGGCGTTAGCAAGGTACTGATACACAAAACAATACGGGCGATCGAGCGCGACATAACAACGACGAGAAAAGCACTAGAGGGGTCAAGCATAGCCGGTTTCGCCGCCTTCAGTGCCGGCAGTGCTTGGCGCGATTGGCACGGACGATTTGCCCCGCCATCGCGGCGCAGCCTACAATGACGGTTTTGCACCGGGAGCCCCCGGCGCGCTGAACTTATCGGAGTCGTGGCATGGCATTCTTGCAAGGCAAAAAAATTCTGATTACTGGCGTACTGTCGAATCGATCGATCGCTTACGGCATTGCGCG
>JBIKUP010000305.1:0-2850 GCA_044347535.1 Burkholderiaceae bacterium | reverse complement strand
ACCGTCATTAATCAAGGCATGCGCATCGACGGTGCTGCTGTGCAGCGCTTCGCTGATGCTGTCTTTGCGCACGAGCAAGGAAGCTATCGACTGCAATTTCATTCGGTACAACCCACCGACCTACACCGCTTGCAGCGCAAGGTATGTCTGCCAATTTCGGAAGATATCGTGGTCACGCTGCCGGACAACGAAGCAAGTTATCTGGCCACTTTGGGTAAATCATTGCGCCAATCGCTACGATCTAGACTGGCCCGCACCAAAGGCTTGACGCATCAGATCGTTCCTGGCCATGCCCTAGATGCGGAACTGCTCGATCATATAATCGGTTTCAACCATGCGCGCATGGCGTCAAAGCAGCGAGACTCCGCGATTGATCAGACAGAAAGCACGCGTCTGCTCCGTCTTGCGCACGCGCGCGGGATGGTCGGCACGATTTACATTGAAGGTCGACTGTGTGCCGGGAGCTTAGTGTGCCGTTTCGGTGATGATGTGTTCTCGTTGCTGAATGCTCATGATCCCGCCGTGAATCACCTCGGGCTGGGAAAACTGTCGCGCCACCTAATGATTCTCGAGGCTATCCGTACAGGCGCACAACGGTTTCATCTACTGGGTGGCTACTTCAACAGCAAGCGCCCGTTCGGTGCGCAGCGAACCCCCCTTTACGAACTGAATGTTTACCGAAACAGATTCAGGATGATCTTGGATAGCATCGCGCTGACGCGGCTGTTGATCCGCTCGCTGAATTATCAGCTTCGAACGCTGATCGACGATCGTAAACATGAACGGTCGGGACCACGTCAGAAACGCGCACTCGCACTCCTGACTCGGCTACGACAAGGCGTGTCGATAAGAAAGCGCGTGAGGTGGGGTTTCACGATTAGGGATGGCTCAACACTTGGTACCAATCAGCGAGAGCACGGGTAGCGCTACTCAAGCCGCAGGCGTAGCGTCAGAGGCAACTAACAAGCTGCAGCGCAGTTTTTCAATCAAAAGGGTATCGGTACTACCGCGCCACCAGCGCAGCGTGAGTGGCTTGTGTCGAGAGTGACCAACGATCACCAGATCAATCTTCAGATCATTTGCCGTCTGCTCGATCACGTTCACCGGCTCACCTACCTCCAGATGGGGAATCACTGCAAGCCCACTACCGCTTAGCATTGCAGCACCGGCGTCGAGTTCCTTCGACATCTTTTCGCGCTCAGCGACCAAGCCCTCCTCCACACTCATGACAGCAGCCGCTGCGAACTCGCCGACCAACAGGTACGGTGGCGGGCTCACCACGGCCAGCAGGTGAACAGTGGCGGACGTCGGCAGCGACAGCCGCGCACACTCGCGAAGCGCAGCCTGACTTTCGGGACTGCCGTTATAGGCAACAAGAATGTTTTGGTACATGCTCGCCTCCGATTGAGAACCTCGAGTATACGGCGCGGCGCGGCTGGCGGCGCTTAGGGGTAGCGGCGAAAAAAAACCCGACTGGCTGAACCAGTCGGGTTTAAATCCATCCTTTTTGGAAGGCTGGAGGAGACGGGTCAGACTATATCAACGAGATGTCGCGACGTCCGCTTTCCATTTGTGATGCCAGATATAAACAAGATGAATGGAAGTAAGTTTCCCATGTATTCTTGGAAATAATTGTCTTTTTGGCTATGTCAATGGACCTCGACCTTTGCCACTCACACCCCACAAAAAATCAAACCCGCCACACTCGCATGTGGCGGGTTCGGGTCTCCTCTCGCTCTTCCGGCGACAGATTTTTTTGGTGATGCGCGGGCATGATGCCGACGAATTGAAGCTCTGTCATCATGCATTGCACCAACGCGCCAAGGGCTTGATCTGCTTGGATTTTTTCCAACCCAACAAATAACCTACGGGTCATTTGCTGCTAAATCAGGGCTCAGCGGTTAACGAGACCAGCCACTTACCGAAGCAAGAAACTAATAGGTCTCAACGTGGAAACGCCCCTCAGCCAGCATTTGCGCATGCAGTACGGGCCAGTCGATACCCGCACCCTCGGCAATCTCTCGCAAGGCATCCATGACGCCCGCTTCCATGCCTTTGACACCGCACACATAGAAGTAGGTGTCACCCTTCAACACATCCGCAACGGCAGCAGCTGCAGCCCGCAGTTTGTCTTGCACATAGGTCTTGGGCTCATCATCAGCGCGCGAAAAAGCGAGATGAATATCGATGAAGCTAGAGGGCAGTTTTCGTAAAGGGCCAAAATACGGCAACTCACCGGGCCGTCGCGCACCGAAGAACAACATCAGTTTGCCGTCAACAGGTGTGCCCTGAGCGAGAAAGCGCCGACGATACTCGGTCATTGCGCGCATAGGTGCTGCACCGGTGCCAGTGCAGATCATCACGATATTCGAACCCGCATGATTCGGCATCAGGTAGTGCGCACCAAAGGGCCCGGTGACTTGTACGGTGTCACCCTTTTGTAAATCGCAGAGGTAGTTGGAAGCAACGCCGAGTACCGATTTGCCTTCGTGATCATGCAGAACACGCTTAACCGTCAGTGACAAATTGTTATACCCCGGTCGTTCACCATTCCGTGGGCTAGCTACCGAATACAGCCGAAGATAATGCGGTCGGCCGGATTCATCGGTGCCGGGCGGGATGATGCCGATGCTCTGACCTTCCAATACCGGAAAATGTGTCTGACCGAAATCAAGCACGATATGACGGATATCACTCTCGGCATCCGCATCAGTCAGACGAAAGTTTCCTGCGACCGTTGCCATCAAGGGTTGCTTGATGTCATACAAGTTGAGGCTCGGTTGTGCAGCAGACCGTGGCGCACTTGGCGAGGTAATCGATAGCGCAGCGTTATGCTGTGGTGGTTGCTCT
>JBIKUP010000014.1:0-10979 GCA_044347535.1 Burkholderiaceae bacterium | reverse complement strand
TTTACCCGAGCTCACGCAGATGCCATGCTCTTTATCGGCGTACCACTCTTGCCATTCATCGGTGCTGTAGGTCTTGCCCTCGATCGCGATGACGGGTTCAATCGGCAATTGGTATTTCTTGGCGAAAGCGAAGTCGCGCTCATCGTGTGCGGGCACGCCCATGACAGCGCCATCACCATAGGTGATCAGCACATAGTTGCCGACCCAGACCTCGACTTGCTTGCCGGTTACGGGATGCGTCACGAACAAGCCGGTCGGCATGCCTTTCTTTTCCATCGTCGCCATGTCGGCTTCGATCACGCTACCCTGTTTGCACTCATTGATGAATGCAGCGAGTGCAGGATTGTTGCTCGCCGCATGCGTTGCCAGTGCATGCTCAGGCGCTACGGCGCAGAAGGTCACGCCCATGATGGTGTCAGCGCGCGTGGTGAATACCCACAGCTTGCCGCCGCTGATCAGTTGACCATCCTGCCCTTTGATTTCATGCGGGAAGGCAAAGCGCACGCCAGTAGATTTGCCGATCCAGTTGGCCTGCATGATGCGCACGCGTTCTGGCCAGCCGGGTAATTTGTGTTCAACGCAATCGAGTAGTTCTTCCGCGTAATCGGTGATGCGGGCGTAGTACATCGGGATTTCGCGCTTCTCGATCAGCGCACCTGAGCGCCAACCACGGCCGTCGATCACCTGTTCATTCGCAAGTACGGTTTGGTCAATCGGGTCCCAGTTCACTGTGCCGGTTTTCCGGTAGATGATGCCCTTCTCGAGCATCTTCAGGAACATCCACTGATTCCACTTGTAGTACTCAGGGCTGCAGGCCGCCATCTCGCGCGACCAGTCAATCGCCAGCCCCATCGCTTGCATCTGCTGCTTCATGTGCGCGATGTTGGCGTAGGTCCATTGCGCAGGTGGCACACCATTCGCCATCGCTGCATTTTCTGCGGGCATGCCGAACGCATCCCAGCCCATCGGCATGAGTACGTTATAGCCTTTCATGCGCAATTGACGCGCCATCACATCATTGATGGTGTAGTTGCGTACATGGCCCATGTGCAGCTTGCCCGAGGGGTAGGGCAGCATCGAGCAGGCATAGAATTTTTTCTTCTCATTGCCTTGGGCATCGCGTGCATGCTCGACGACTTTATAGGCATCAATCGCTTGCCAGTGTTCGCGCGCAGTGCGCTCGACATCCGTCGGGCTGTATTTGTCTTGCATGGATTGATCTACAGCGTTCACTTAGCGACTCACATCTTTAGGATTGGTAACAAAACCGATTTTTGTCATGCCATTGGTTTGTGCAGCTGACATCACTTGCGCAATGACCTCATAGCGCGTCGACTTATCAGCGCGCAGTTGAAGTTCTGGTTGCGGCTTTTTTTGCGCAGCGGTTGCGAAGCGCGTACCCAATTCATCGAGGCTTACTGCAGCGTTGTTCCAGAACAGTTTGCCCTCGGCATTGATCGATAGTGTGATGCTCTCGGGCTTTTCAGGTGCTGGTGCCGACGATGCATTCGGTAGCTCGAGCTTGACCGCATGCGTAAACAGCGGTGCGGTAATGATAAAAATCACCAACAGCACCAGCATCACGTCCACCATGGGCGTGACGTTAATCTCTGCCATCGGTGCTTGGTGGCTGTTATCGTTGAATCCGCCGAATGCCATGATCGTCTCCTCGCTTAGCTCAAGCGGCCGCGCGCAATACCGATGCGCGCACCCGTCGTCAAGAAGGCGTGTAGGTCATGTGCGAATGCATCCAACTCGCCGAGTGTGAGTCGATTGACTCGGGTGAACGCGTTGTAGCCGAGCACCGCTGGAATCGCAACCACTAAGCCGATCGCTGTCATGATCAGCGCCTCACCCACCGGTCCGGCTACTTTGTCGATCTGAATAGTGCCTGACATCGCAACGGCCGCCAGCGCATGATAAATACCCCAGACGGTGCCAAACAGGCCCACGAAAGGTGCAGTTGATCCTACCGAAGCGAGTAGCGTGAGTCCGCTTTCCAGACGCTGTGATACGCGGTTGATCTGCTGGCGCAAGGTTCGGGTGACTAATTCACCTTGGTCTACATTCGCGTTCAATGAGCTGCTGTTGGCTTTGACTTTGACCGCGTCGACCGCATGCGTTGCCAGCGGTGAGTACACCTTTTCAGTATCGGCGTGGCTCAGCAGCGCGATCGCATCATCCATGCTGGGCGCGTCCCAGAAATGCTCGACCGCTTCGGCGCTCTTGCGAATACGCCATGAGGTCCAGGCTTTTGAAATGATGTAGTACCAGCTGGCAATCGACATGATCAGCAGCAGGTAGGCAACGCTGTGCGTTACTGCATCGCCTTGGGCCCAGTAGTGGGCGAAGCCTAGGCTTTGGGTCATGGTGTCATTCATGGTGGGTCAGTTTGGGGGTTTGAAGGTGATCGGAACTTCGTAGGATTTGTCGACTGCTTTACCATCGACCGTGGCGGGGTTGAAGCGCCAGGTTTTTACTGCATCCGCGGCGGCGCGGTCCAGTCGCGTAAAGCCACTGGAGGATTTTACTTCCACGTCGCCGGCGCTACCGTCGCTCTTCACGATCACCGTTAGCACCACGGTCCCTTGTTCGCTCAAGCGCAGCGACATTTTTGGGTACTCTGGCTTACGGTTGGCGGCGGCGTAGCTTGCAGAGATGCTGACTTCAGTACGCGCGCTCGGCTTGGCCACCGACGGCGCAGGCGGCGGAGGCGGTGGTGCTGGCGGCGCTGGTGGGGCGACCGGCGCAGGTTGTGGCGCCACCGCTGGGGCTGGCGGTGATTCTATCTTTACCGCCTCAGGGCGTGGCTCAGGCCGTACTTCCGGCTTGGCCGGCTCCGGCTTGGGCTGCTCAGGCCGCGGTGGCTCGGGCCGTGGTTGGGGCTTGACCGGCTCCGGCTTGGGCGGTTCGGGTTTCGGGGGGGGTGGTTTGGGCGGCTCGGGCGGAGGTGGCTCCGGCTTGGGCGGCGGTACCGGCGTCAGCAATTGCACGAGGACTGGTGGCGGCTCGACCTCGGTGTGGGGTTTCTCGAGCGCGCCGGACAGTACAAAGGCGATCAGTGCCCCATGTAGCGCGATAGCAACGGCAAGCGCGGACGGCCTCATGCTTGGCACGGCAAGGCTCCGGCTGCGGCTCAGCGCAGACCGAGCACGTCCTGCATGTCGAACAGGCCAGTGGCTTTGTGCTGCAGGAAACGAGCGGCGCGCAAACTGCCATGCGCGTAAGTGACACGGCTGGAAGACTTGTGCGTGATCTCGATACGTTCACCAATACCGGCGAACAAGACAGTGTGATCACCCACGATATCGCCGCCGCGAATGGTGGCAAAGCCGATCGACGACGGATCGCGTTCTCCGGTCACGCCTTCGCGCGCAAACACGCCGACTTGTTTCAGATCGCGGCCCAGTGCATTGGCCACCACTTCACCCATTTTCAGTGCGGTGCCAGACGGTGCATCCACCTTGTGGCGGTGGTGCGCCTCGATGATCTCGATGTCATAGCCGTGCGAGAAGCTCTTGGCAGCCAGCTCGAGTAACTTCATGGTGACATTGACGCCAACGCTCATGTTGGGCGCAAACACAATCGCAGTTTGCTTGGCTGCCGCTTCGATCGCTGCCTTGCCAGCGTCGTCAAAGCCAGTGGTACCGATGATGACCTTGATCCCATGCGCGGCACAGTAATCCAGATGCGCCAAGGTACCGGCAGGGCGGGTGAAATCGATCAGGAAGTCAGAATTAGAAAGCCCGACGTCGAGTGCTGATTCAATATTTACGCCCAGCGTACGACCCAAGGCGCTACCAGCGTCGGCGCCCAGCCCGGGCGCGCCGGCGACATCCAGCGCGCCGCTCAGCTGGGTTTCGGGGTCGGCATCAATGGCTTCGATCAGCATGCGACCCATGCGGCCGGATGCGCCGGCCACCGCGATCTTCAGTGGGTTCATGGGAGTGGTCTCGGTAGGCTTTATTTTTTCGGCGCTGCAATCAGCCGAAGGTATTCTTTTTCATTAGGGAGTTCGGCGCCCTCAAAATGGGAAACACGCCCATCTTTGAAATGCACCACAACATTGCTGGTGGTGACGGTGCCGTCGCCGCGCTTGAGCAGGAAAGGGTAATCCCAACGCTCAGCATGAAATACATCATTGAGCAGCGGTGTACCGAGCAGGAAGCGAACCTGCGCGGGTGTCATGCCAACCTGTAACTGAGCGACTTGTTCCTTGGAGATGAAATTGCCCTGCTGGGTATCGGGGCGATACACAGGTAGCACGCCGAATAATTTACTCTGCTGAACCCGCTGAGTAATGCCGGCGGGAGCGGCCGCGAGCGCCTGTTCCCCCTCATTGAACAACTTGCTGACACAGCCGCACAGCAGAAGAGAAAAGACGATCGTACTCGCGGCAGAGATTCGGCGAGATACACGAAGAAACGGCTGGGGCATGATGAGGACGCTAAAATGGCGCGGAACGCTAAACACTATATGATAAGGCAGTTCACGCTACTCACTGATAAATCATGCCGCATCAAACTCCCGATCTGAAATCGAGCGGGCTCAAGGCCACGCTACCCCGACTGAAAATTCTGGAAATCTTCCAGGGCAGTCAGGTCCGCCATTTGTCGGCAGAAGATGTTTACAAGCAGCTACTGGCCGAAAACCTTGATGTCGGACTGGCAACCGTTTACCGGGTGCTGACCCAGTTTGAGCAAGCCGGCCTGTTGTCACGTAATCATTTCGAGTCCGGCAAGGCGGTGTTCGAGCTCAATCTGGGCGCGCATCACGACCACTTGGTCTGTCTGGATTGTGGCTTGGTGGAAGAGTTTTTCGATGAGGAAATCGAAAAGCGTCAGCAAAACATCGCGGCCGAGCGTGGCTTCAAACTCGCAGAGCACGCGCTTTCACTCTACGGCAACTGCACCAAAGAGAACTGCCCACATCGCGGCAACTGATAGCTTCTGCTCTGCAAAGATTCCGCGCTGATAGTCGCTCTTAGGGGTGCGACAGGGCGTTCGATAGCAGGCGCGCAGTGATATCCACGATCGGAATCACACGCTCGTACGCCATGCGGGTTGGCCCGATCACGCCCAGGGTGCCAACGATCCGACCGTTTGCCTCATAGGGTGCGGTGACGATACTCATCTCGTCGAGGGGCATCAGCGTTGACTCACCACCAATAAAGATTTGCACGCCGCTCGCTTTGCTGGACGTATCCAGAAGCGTCGCCAGGCTGGTTTTTTGATCGAACAAATCAAACATTTTGCGCAGCGAGCCCATATTCGAGGCCAATTCCGAGACTGACAGTAAATTGCGTTCACCCGAGATCACTACCTCGTCTTCGCCAGTATTCATGGCGTCGCTACCGGCCTCGACAGCCGCTTGCATCAGTTGTGTGATCTCATCACGCAGCTGACGTAATTCATCGTTCAGTTTGATGCGAACTTCGTCAAACGGTAAACCGGCATAGTGCTGATTGATATAGTTAGCCGCTTGCACCAGTTCGGATGGTGAGTAGTCACTCGCCGTCAGTAGCAAGCGGTTTTGCACGTCGCCATTCGGCGCCACGATCACCAGCAGTATGCGTTTCTCGGACAGCCGCAAGAACTCGATTTGCTGAAACGTGCCTTCGCGCCGAGGCGCCAACACCACGCCTGCAAACTGTGACAGTTGCGACAGCACTTGGGCTGCACTGGCGATGGTTTTTTGCGCCGATACGCCCGAGTGCAGCTTGGATTCGACCGCGCTCTCATCAATGGTTTGCACGGTGAGCAAGCTATCGACAAACAAGCGGTACCCGCGCGGTGTCGGAATCCGTCCAGCTGAGGTGTGCGGGCTGGCCACGAGACCAAGCTCTTCAAGATCCGACATGATGTTGCGGATTGTGGCCGGCGACAGATCAAGGCCAGAGATTCGCGCCAAGGCCCGCGATCCTACGGGCTGGCCATCAGAGATGTAACGCTCAACCAGTGCTTTGAGCAGCGTTTGTGCGCGATTATCGAGTTGCATGGGCTTATTCTATCGGGCGTCGACGCATGATTCCAGCGACGAGTGCAATTATGGTCTAATCGGCAGCATGTCGACGCCGTCCGCTTTCCCTACCGTTGCCATCATCGGCAAGCATGGCGACCCGCCGGCGGTCGAGGATTTGCTTGCGCTTGCGCGTTTCTTGGAGGGCCGTGGCCACCGTGTGGTTTTTGAGTCAGCTACTGCAACCGATCTCGGCAGAGTAGCGTCACAGTCGCTAACGCCACAGCAAATTGGCGAGCAGGCACAGCTCGCCATTGTTGTGGGCGGCGATGGCACTATGCTCGGTATCGCTCGCCAGCTAGCGCCCTATCGCGTGCCGCTGATTGGGGTCAACCAAGGCCGCCTTGGGTTCATGACCGATATTCCCTCCGACAAAATGCTGCCGGTACTGGCTGACATGTTGGACGGCAAGGTCGAGTCCGAGCAGCGCTCATTGCTCGCGGGTACCGTGATTCGTGATGGTCAACCCAGCTTTCACGGGCTGGCATTCAATGATGTGGTGGTGGCGCGTGGTTCTGGCGCCGGCATGATCGAATTACGGGTGACGGTCGATGGCCAGTTCATGTACAACCAGCGCTCCGATGGGCTGATTGTGTCTACCCCGACCGGTTCGACCGCGTATGCGCTGGCTGCCGGCGGCCCGATTCTGCAGCCGCAGTTGGGCGGTATTGTGATGGTGCCGATTGCGCCACATGCGCTGTCGAATCGACCGATCGTGCTGTCGGATGATCGCGAAATTGAAATCGAACTATCCAGCGGCCGTGACTGCAGCGTGAACTTCGACATGCAATCCGTCATCACGCTACACGTGGGCGACCGGGTCGTACTGAAGCGTTCGAGCGATGTCGTGACCTTTTTGCATCCGCTGGGCTGGAATTATTTCGATACATTGCGCGAGAAGCTGCACTGGAACGAATATCCATCGACCTCCGGTCAATTAAAATAACGGTTTTTCCACTCGCCTCACTGATGCTGCGCGCGCTCGCAATTCGTGACTTTGTGATCGTCGACTTTGTCGAACTCGATCTGTCGTCGGGTTTTACCGTCTTTACGGGGGAAACCGGCGCAGGTAAGTCTATTTTGATTGATGCACTCACGCTTGCATTGGGCGGGCGTGCTGATGCCAGCGTCGTGCGCGAGGGTGCGGCACGTGCCGATATCGTAGCCGAGTTCACGGGTGAGCTGGATGCTTCCCTACAAAGCTGGTTAAGTGAGCATGCTTTCGATAATGATGAAAGTAGCTTGCTGCTGCGTCGCGTGATTGATAACGCCGGTCGCTCAAAAGCCTTCATCAATGGCGTGACCGCCACCATCACACAACTGCGCGAGCTCGGTGAGATGCTGGTGGATATTCATGGACAGCATGCGCATCAGTCGCTGTTGCGAGCCAACGCTCAACGTGATCTGCTCGACGCGCATGCCGGATTACAAGAGCGGGTGAAAGAGGTCGGCGCTGCCTTCAAACAATGGCGTGCGCTCACCAAGCAGCGTGAGGAGTTTGAGCGTGATACCAAACAGGCCTTGCTCGAGCGTGAGCGACTTGAGTGGCAGGTTAGCGAGTTACAGAAGCTGGCACCGCAGTCGGGCGAGTGGGCCGAGGTGTGTAGCGAGCATAGTCGGCTGTCGCATGCCGCCAGCTTGATCGAGGGTGCGCAGCAGGCACTTGATCTGCTCTCTGAATCTGATTCATCGCCGATGCTGTCGCAGCTGAGTACGGTTGAGCAAAGGCTGGCAAAGCTGGTCGATATTGACGACAAGCTGAAGCCAGTGATCGATGCCCTGGAGCCTGCGCGCATACAGCTGCAAGAGGCTGTGTACGCATTAAATGATTATTTGGGGCGCATCGAACTCGACCCTGCGCGTTTACGCGTCGTCGAATCAAGAATGGAAGCCCTGCATTCTGCGTCGCGCAAATTTCATGTTGCACCGGAAGCTTTGTCGCAAGAGCTAGAGCAGTTGTCAGACCGCTTGCAACAGCTATCCGATGCCACTGATCTAGATGCTATTCGCGCACAAGAGGAAAAGCTGGCAGCAGCTTATCAAGCCAGTGCCAAGCAGCTCTCAAAAGCGCGCGCCGCGGCTGCCAAGTCGTTATCAGCAGCGGTCACCAAGGCGATGCAAGAGCTATCCATGAGCGGTGGTCGTTTCGAGATCGCGCTGAATACGAGTGAACCGGCGGCGCATGGTCTTGAGCAGGTCGAATTTCTAGTCGCCGGTCATGCCGGCACAACGCCGCGACCGCTGGCAAAAGTGGCCTCCGGTGGCGAGTTGGCGCGCATCTCGCTCGCGATTTCAGTGATCGCTTCCAGCGCGACAGCAACCCCGACCCTAATTTTTGATGAGGTGGATAGCGGCATCGGGGGCGCGGTGGCTGAGGTGGTGGGGCGCCTGCTGCGTAAGCTCGGTCAGGATAGGCAAGTGCTCTGCGTCACCCACTTGCCCCAAGTGGCCAGCCAAGGCGCGCAGCATTTCCAAGTTAGCAAGAATGCTGCGCCGGATGGCCGCACCGTATCGCGTATTGCCCCGCTGGCGGGTGCCGAGCGCGTCGAAGAAATTGCGCGTATGCTCGGCGGCCTCGAGATTACGGCCACCACGCGCAAACACGCCAGAGAACTACTGGCGTCCTAGTAAAGCCCAAGTATGGCGGCTTGCTAAAAAGAATAGAAAGGCATCACTGATGGGCTTCAACTCCGAACCGTCTTACCGCCACGGTACCGTGGGCAAGGTTGGCGTCATTCTTGCCAACCTGGGCACCCCGAACGCACCAACGCCTGAGGCGGTACGCACCTATCTGAAAGAATTTTTGTCGGACCCGCGTGTGGTCGAGATTCCCCGCGCAATTTGGTGGTTCATCCTGAACGGCATCATTCTTCCCTTCCGCTCGCGCCAATCAGCACATAAATACGCATCGATCTGGACTGACGAAGGCTCTCCGCTCAAGCTGCACACCGAGCGACAAGCGCACGCCCTGCAAGCCGAGCTGACTGCACGCGGTTTATCAATCCAAGTCGCGTACGGCATGCGCTATGGCAGCCCCGCAATCCCGGACGTGCTCGAGCAGCTGAGAGCGCAAGGCTGTGACCGCATACTGGTCTTGCCTGCTTACCCGCAATACTCCGGTACCACCACCGCTTCGGTTTTCGACGCACTGTTCCAGCATCTTTCGAAAGTGCGTAACGTGCCCGAGCTGCGTCTGATACGCCACTATCACGATGACCCGGGGTATATCAATGCGTTGGCAGATACTGTGCGCCTGCATTGGTCACAACATGGCCGTCCCGACAAACTGGTGATGAGTTTTCACGGGGTACCCAAGCGTACCTTGCTGCTCGGTGATCCCTACCACTGTGAATGCCACAAGACGGCGCGCTTGCTCGCTGAGCGCCTTGGCATCAGCAAGAGTGACTACATAGTGACGTTTCAGTCGCGCTTCGGACGTGCCGAGTGGCTGCAGCCCTATACCGCGCCAACGCTGGAGCAACTCGCAGGTAGTGGTGTTGGTCGCGTTGATTTGATCTGCCCCGGGTTCACCAGCGACTGCCTCGAGACGCTGGAAGAAATTGCGATGGAGGCAAAAGAAGATTTCCTCGCCGCCGGTGGCAAAAGTTTTCACTACATCCCTTGTCTGAACGAGTCCCCTAGTTGGATCGCCGGCATGGCCGCACTGATCGAAGCCCATACTGGTGGCTGGCCGGTATCCGCAGCGCCGCAGGTGCAGGCAGCGCGGCAGGCGGATGCCGAGGTTGGACGGGAGCAGGCACTCGCCCTAGGCGCCCTCGACTAGAACCTGGCTGGTTGGACCGCTGGCGGTGTTGGCAGCATCTTGTCGTACGTCTTGTACTGTCTGCGATGCTGCCGCCTAGCCACCGACCCAACCCAGCCAGGTTCACCTTCGCCTGTTGGGCCGCTGGCGGTGTTGGCAGCATCTTGTCGTACGTCTTGTACTGTCTGCGATGCTGCCGCCTAGCCACCGACCCAACCCAGCCAGGTTCACCTTCGCCACGTGGACCGCTGGCGGTGTTGGCAGCATCTTGCCGTACGTCTTGCACTGTCTGCGATGCTATCGCCTAGCCACCGACCCAACCCAGCCAGGTTCACATTCGCCACTTGGGCCGCTGGCGGTGTTGGCAGCCCTTGCCTCATGTCCCGTACCTCTGGCGGCGTCAAACGCCGCTTGTCTTGAAAAGTTACACAACATCCCCATATCTCCTGCATTGCTCTGCAAGTCTATGTATTTACTGGAGATTTTATGACCCAAGGCGAACAGCATCCGAACCCGGCGGAGGCCCAGGCGGCTCCCGCAGCCGCTACGGAACCGTCGCATGCTGAGGCTGCGGCAGGGCCGCAGCTTGAGGGCGTGGAAGCGGGTGATGCCCTGACCACTCAACTGGTCGAGGCGCAGGCCAAGCTAACGGAAATGCAGGATGCCTATCTGCGCGCCAAGGCAGAAGCAGATAACACCCGGCGTCGCGCGCAGGAAGATATTGCAAAGGCGCACAAGTTTGCGATCGAGTCGTTCGCCGAGGCGCTACTGCCGGTGAAGGATAGTCTCGAGATGGCGCTGAAGGTCGAGACCCCGTCGATCGAATCATTGAAAGAGGGCGTCGATATGACCCTCAAGCAACTGGTGGCAGCTTTTGACAAACATCGTCTGATCGAGGTGAACCCGCAGCAGGGCGAGAAACTCGATCCGATGAAGCATCAGGCGATTTCAATGGTGCCGGCCGAGCAGGAAGCGAACACGATCGTCACCGTGCTGCAGAAGGGCTACATGATCTCCGATCGGCTACTGCGCCCTGCATTGGTGACCGTCTCGCAGTCGACTTGAAAAGTATTGCACTCGCCGCATATCGGTACACATTCGGCATCTAAACTGTTTCAGATTCATAAGGAATATCCATCATGGGCAAAGTCATTGGCATCGATCTTGGAACCACCAATTCCTGCGTTGCGATCATGGA
>JBIKUP010000302.1:0-2872 GCA_044347535.1 Burkholderiaceae bacterium | reverse complement strand
TGGCCAACCATTATCGCTGCCGTTGCCGGAGCCCTTGTCGCTTGAGGCGCAGGTCTATTCAGCTTTGGTGCTAGGCGTGCGTGACTATGTCGGCAAAAATGGTTTCCCGGGCGCGATTATTGGTTTATCGGGTGGCGTTGATTCTGCATTGACCTTGGCGATCGCGGTGGACGCGCTCGGTAAAGACAAAGTTCGCGCCGTTATGATGCCGTCGCCGTATACCGCCGAGATATCGTGGGTGGACTCCCGCGATATGGCAGCGCGGCTGGGGATACGTTACGACGAAATATCGATTGCCGACTGCTTCGATGGATTTCAGCGATCACTGGCGCCGCTATTCGCGGGTTTGCCGGAAGACACCACCGAAGAAAATTTGCAGGCGCGCATACGTGGCACGCTGCTGATGGCACTCTCCAACAAAACTGGCGCGATTGTGCTCACCACCGGAAACAAGAGTGAGATGGCAACCGGCTACTGCACCTTGTATGGCGATATGGCCGGTGGTTATGCGGTGATCAAAGATATCGTCAAGACCTTGGTTTACCGGCTATGTGATTATCGAAATGCTATCGACGAAGTGATCCCGCAGCGCATCCTGACGCGTGCGCCATCTGCCGAGTTACGGCCGAATCAGCTCGATCAGGATTCGCTGCCGCCTTACGATGTGCTGGACGGCATCCTGAAGCTGTACATGGAAGACGGTGAAGGCGTTGCGGAACTGCTGGCCGCAGGGTATCGTAAGCAAGATGTCGACCGAATAACCCGCCTGGTCAAGATCAATGAATACAAAAGGCGGCAGGCACCGGTCGGACCGAGGATTACGCATCGTGCATTTGGGCGCGATTGGCGTTACCCGATAACGTCGAAGTTCAGCGAATAAATTTTTTACTATTCCGTTTGCGAGAGGAGTTCCTGTGAAGCAGATCACCGCCGTCATCAAACCATTCAAACTCGACGAAGTGCGCGAGTCGCTGGCCGCGGTTGGCGTTAGCGGCCTGACCGTGACTGAAGTCAAAGGCTTCGGTCGGCAAAAAGGTCATACCGAGCTGTATCGTGGCGCCGAGTATGTGGTCGATTTCTTGCCGAAGGTGAAGGTAGAACTCGTGGTGGCCGATGACAGCGTTGAAAACGCAATCGAGGCGATTGTGAAAGCGGCGCGCACCGGCAAGATTGGCGATGGCAAAATCTTCGTAACTGCAGTTGAGCAGGTGGTACGCATTCGAACCGGCGAGACAGGGCCTGACGCGGTTTGATTGTGGCTTAGTCTGATTGAGTCGTAGACGCTGCACTTGGCCTAAGCCAGTGTGCGACTGAAAAAATTAAGATCCCGGCCTGTGCCGGGATCTTACGCTTTCAGCAGTACCATCAACGCGCCCGAACCACCATCAGCCGCGCGCGCAGTGCAAAAGGCAATCACCTCCTCCTTCTGCACCAGCCAGTTTCTGACTTTGCTTTTCAGTACCGGCTTCTTGTCCATAGACCCCAGGCCTTTACCGTGAATAACGCGCACGCAGCGCACGCCGCGTTTCACCGCATCCCGAATAAACTGAGCAATCGCCTCACGCGCCTGATCCACACGCAGCCCATGAAGATCGAGCTGATCTTGCGTCACCCAACCGCCACCGCGTAACTTCTTCAGCACATCCGGGCCGACACCGGGTCGGGCATAGCTGAGTGCATCATCGGTCTCGAGCAGCGTCTCGATACTGAACTCGTCAGACAGCGACTCTTTCATCACCGCTTCGTCATCGGCAATGCGCTGTTGGGCGATAGGTGCTGGTTTTGGAGGAGGGTGCAGCACACGTGGTGCGGCATTCAGCGGTTTGACATCACCCACGCTGTTGCGGAATAGATTGGCTTCGCGTTCGCGCTGCTCGGCTAGCTCGCGCCGCTTACGCTCGGCTTGTGCATGAGCGGCAGCCTTTTCCTGCAAACGCTGCTGCAAGGCCTTCAGTTCAGCAAGGTTTTTCATGCGAAGGCCTCCGTTTTGGCGAACGCGCAGGTAGCGCGTTCGGACCTACTCTTGCGCCTCGAGATAGCGCTGAGCATCCAGCGCTGCCATACAGCCTGTACCGGCACTGGTGATCGCCTGACGGTAAATATGGTCTTGCACATCACCGGCCGCGAACACGCCTTCGACCGAGGTCATGGTCGCCATACCGTCCAGACCACTGCGCGTGACGATATAGCCGTTATTCATTTGCACCTGGCCTTCAAAAATACCGGTGTTCGGTTTATGCCCGATGGCCACAAAAAGACCGTGTACTGAGAGCGAAGAAACCGCGCCATCGGTGGTGCTCTTGATTTTCAGCCCGGTGACGCCGCTGCCATCGCCGGTCACTTCGTCAAGCGTGTGATTCCACTTGATCTCGATCTTGCCTTCTTTCACCTTCGCCATCAGTCGATCGATCATGATCGGCTCGGCGCGGAACTTGTCGCGGCGGTGAATCATGGTCACTTTGGTCGCGATATTCGATAGATACAGCGCCTCTTCGACAGCAGTATTGCCACCGCCGACCACGGCAACTTCTTGGTTCTTATAGAAAAATCCGTCACAAGTCGCGCAGGCTGACACGCCTTTACCCATGAAAGCCTGCTCCGAGGGTAGCCCCAGGTATTGCGCCGAGGCGCCGGTGGCGATGATCAGCGCGTCGCAGGTATAGCTGCCGCTATCGCCGTCCAGCCGGAACGGGCGCTGATTGAGGTGTACGGTATGGATATGATCGAACACGATCTCGGTATTGAAGCGTTCGGCATGTTGCAGAAGACGCTGCATCAGTTCGGGGCCCTGAACGCCCATGGGGTCGCCGGGCCAGTTTTCGACGTCGGTAGTGGTCATCAGCTGACCGCCTTGCTCGACGCCGGTGACCAG
>JBIKUP010000303.1:0-2872 GCA_044347535.1 Burkholderiaceae bacterium | reverse complement strand
AGCGCGTTGCGAGTGGCTGGTGCCCGGCATGCTGAAAGAGAAGGTCCACCTCTTACTGAAATCGTTGCCGCAAAAGCTACGCCGACAGTGCGTGCCGCTACCTGATTATGCAGCGGGCTTTTGTGAACGTATTCATGCGGCTAAAAAATTTGCCCATGGCGCACTGCTGGATGCCTTGATCGGTGATGTGCGTGAACGAACCGGGACCCTGACCCGAATAGCGGATTTCAAATTAGAGACACTGCCTGCGCATCATTTCATGAACTTCAAGCTGATTGATGAGCATGGTCGGCAGCTCGATATGGGGCGCAATTTATCTGCGTTGCAAGCGGAGTACGGTTCGCAAGCGCGCGAGGAGTTTCAGAAACTTGTTGAGCAGGCCAACCCGGTGGCCGAGATTGATGACGATGTCGATCTTGGATCGCCGGCGTCGCAATCAGCGGGAAAGCCAGACGTAGATTTACTCGCAAATTCAGCGGCGAATTCGGTAGCAAGATCGGCTTCCACTACGCCATCGAAAGTGAGCGGCTTGAGTGCCGCAGCGGCGCAGAGTGGCAGTACGGCGTCATCATCTGCCACCGGAGCAGCCTTTCAAAACCTGACCACATGGTCGTTCGGTGAGTTACCCGAGTTACTGGAGATACCCCAAGGCCGTCAGAAGCTGATTGGGTTCCCAGCGCTGGTCGACAAGGGCACTTATTGTGATATCGAGGTATTTGATGATCCGACGGAAGCGGCTGCCATTCACCAAAAAGGCTTGCGTCGTCTGTTCGCTATTCAACTCAAAGAGCAGCTGAAGTACCTTGAAAAAAACGTCCCCGGCCTGCAGCAGATGAGTATGCACTTCGTCGGGCTCGGTACACAAGAAGAATTGCGAGACCAGATTATTCAGGCGGGTTTGGCGCGCGCTTGTTTACAAGCGCCACTGCCACAGAATCAGAGTGAGTTCACGATCCGACGCGATGAAGGCAAGTCGCGACTGAATCTGTTGGTGAATGAAATCGCACGTCTGGTCGGACAAATTCTGGCGGAGTATCACAGTCTGCCGAAGAAGCTACAAAGCATTAAGACGCACACGGCAGCTCATGCAGACATGGGTTCACAGCTGCAGATGTTGGTGCACAAACGATTTGTCAGCGATACCGATCATGCCCAGCTGGCCCATTTTCCGCGTTATCTGAAGGCGATACAGGTACGTATCGACAAACTGCGTAGCGACCCGGCGCGTGATGCACGTCTGATGGCAGACTGGCAGCAAGCCGCCGCGCCATGGCAGCGTGCGCAGAAAGCGGGGCAGCGCGATGCCAAGATGGACGAGTACCGCTGGCTGCTGGAAGAGCTCAGGGTCTCACTGTTTGCGCAGGAGTTACGAACACCCATGCCCGTGTCCGTCAAGCGCCTACAGAAAGTATGGGAGACCCTGCAACGTTGAAGTGAAGTTGCGTCCGTTGCGAGATGGGTAATTAGTTGAATTCGCGTAAAATCGTGGCAACCATTGAATGAGTCTATTGCTATGAGTATTAAATCCGATAAGTGGATCCGCCGTATGGCCGCAGAGCACGGCATGATCGAGCCCTTCGAGCCCGGTCAAGTACGTGAGGTAAATGGTCAGCGTATTGTGTCGTACGGTACCTCTTCCTACGGCTACGATATTCGCTGTGCGAATGAGTTCAAGATTTTCACCAACATTAATAGCACCATCGTCGACCCGAAAAATTTCGATGAAAATTCTTTCGTTGATCTGAAGAGCGATGTTTGCATCATCCCGCCCAATTCATTTGCGCTAGCACGCACCATTGAATACTTCCGCATTCCGCGTAATGTATTAACGATCTGCTTGGGCAAATCAACGTACGCGCGCTGCGGCATCATCGTCAATGTGACGCCTTTCGAGCCAGAATGGGAAGGCTACGTCACGCTCGAGTTTTCTAACACCACGCCGCTACCTGCCAAGATTTATGCCGGCGAAGGCTGTGCGCAGGTATTGTTCTTCGAGAGCGATGAGGTGTGTGATGTGTCGTACAAAGACCGGGGTGGGAAGTATCAGGGGCAGCGCGGCGTCACTCTCCCCAAAGCTTAACGCCTGTTTTTCAGGCCGCTAGCTTCGTTGCCGCCTCCTCGCCGTACGTCCAGTACTGTCTTCGTCGTCGCGCCTTGCTAGCGACCTGAAAAATCAGGCGTTGCGACGTTCTTTTGTAGGATCGCTCGCGTTGTTGCTCCTGCCTTGTCGTACGTCCAGTACTGTCTGCGTCGTCGTGCGTGACCGCCTACCAAATCGATTTGACGTGCGGATAGTCTCGGATTCTTTGGTCAGCGGTGATCAAAGGCGCAGAAAGACCTCTTGAAGTGGCAACGATCATCCGATCTGCGGGGTCTTTATGAAATTCACCCGGTAACTGAGTGCTGGCGACTGCGATCCGATTATCAATTGGGATGAAGCGGATCTGGGCGATCTTTCCGATCGTTTCAAGCCACTGGCTGACGCTCATGCTGAGCGCCAGCCTGCCTCGTTCGACCAGCATGGCGATTTCCCATGCGGATATGGAAGAAATGGCGATCTCGCCTTCCCCGGTGTGTGCCTTGATTGCTTTGCGCGCAGCAGGGGATAGTTGTGAATCGTCCCCGTTTGCCCACCAGACCAGCGTGTGGGTGTCGAGCACGATCATTGGGCGGCTTCCCATGCGTCATCGTCGACCGGCAATGTTGGTTCTTTGTAGTGAATTACCGATCCTCTAAGTTGTGCTCGAGGATCGGATTCCAGCGGCGAGTAAAGGCGCACTTCTAGGGTGGGGTGGCCATGGTCTGTGATGATCACAGGCTCGCCTGAAGACTCGATTTCACGAAAGTACTCCAACGCACGTGCCTTGAACTG
>JBIKUP010000304.1:0-2872 GCA_044347535.1 Burkholderiaceae bacterium | reverse complement strand
ATTCATGACGCCGGAATTATTGTCGCAGTGCGCAACACCGAGCGCACCGATCTGTTTGGCTGAGGTTCCTGAGATTTTTTCAGGACATCCACTTTGTTTTTCTGGTGGCCAAACTTGAGTTCTTTGTCCGGCTTAACAAATTGGGTGTTCTACAGTTCGAGGATGTCCTGTCGTCACGACTGAGACTCAATGAATATGAATTCCATGGCGAAAATCCGCATTGGCGACAACACCACAACCGACGAAGTAAGGCGGCAATTGTCGGACTTCAGCAGGTTCTCAAAAGTCGAAGCCTCAACCGAAAAGGTCGGTGAGAAGAAAATTGTCGTGCTTCATGAGGTCACGCTAGGTCAGCGTCTGGGCAGGCTGTTTCAGTCGATCTGATTCTGCAGATAGATCTCGCAAGGCCATGCGTGCTCTGGCAGATACTCATCCTGTAATTGGAAACTTGCTGGGCACATCAATCAATCACAAGTCCGGTTGGTCTGTGACCGAGCTTCGAGAAACGCTTACCTCCGGACTGGTTCGAATGGCGCCAACAGAGCACGGAAAGAAATTGGCCGTGCCGCTGGCAGAGCGCGGCCAGGTAGGTGTCGCCAATGCGACGATCGCGGACATCGAGTCTGACAGTAAGGTGTTCTGGCAATTTAGACCGGCCAACATATCTTTCCCGACGACCGTGAGCGAACCCAGTAACGAGCGTCCATTTGTTGAGGTATCAGTATTCCATCCGGATACGCCTTCGGTCGAGGATATGACTGATGCGTATCGTCGTGCATTCAAGGCGGCATCAGGACATATCGTGATCGCGCCGATCAAACACTTCGATGAGGGCGTCAAGCAGTCCTGTTCCGATAGGAGCATTCTCCTATTGCTGGAAGCCATCGACAACGCCAAGCAGACAAATCTGAATCTGACAGCAGTTACGATCGCAGCTGGGGAGTATGGTGACACAGATCTAGCGGGTAGGATCGAAGACCTGCAGTCTACACGCAGACTGGCAGCAAACGAAAGTTCTACGAAGTCAGAGCACGGGAGGTTTTTTCCACCGCACGGCCGTCAGGTACCTGGTCGTGCGGGCATTCATTTCTTGACTAACTCGCCGTTCACGTTGCAGGCGGGACGTACTGTCATACCCTTATCGGTAGCGCAATCAAATGGATATGCCTATGTGAACGAGGGTGATGTCTCTGCCTTCCCCAAGCTTGATACGGGTCGCTTGATCGCGCTTGATGATCGTCGTATCGACCAAGTAAATGGCGGTAGTCCTGAGAATTTTTTTGAGAGGTTTAGTCAGCTGCTACAGAACATGGCCGGTACAGTCGTGATTTACCCACCGCCGCTCGCCAATAAGGAGCAACTTCAGGCCATGATGTCAGCGGTTATTGATAGTTGTGAGAAAAACCAGTCGCTATCGGTCAGCTTTGCGACTGAAGATGCAGATCAGCGAAAAGCGCTGACCAATGCCTTTGTGGCAGCTAAGCAAGCAAGGCAGGACGCACAAGAACTCGACATCGATGCTGACCCGGAAGAAGAGATTATTGTTTTCGCAGACCTGTGGAAAAAAGCATGAGCAATTTGGTTAGATGGCTTTCTAGGTTAAATCCCGCGATCGCCGTATCAGGCAGTAGCCTGATCAATCACACCTGACAGCAACGCCAGCATCAGATCAATCTCTTCTGTCGTCACATTTAGCGCCGACATAAAGCGCAATAAATCCGGGCGCGGTGAATTGAGTAGCAAGCCTTGCGGTTCAAGGTCGCGTGCGATCTCAACGATCTTACCGCCGATGGGTTTGCCGAGTTTCAGTGCGCGCAGCAAACCCTCGCCGCGTTCACCTTCCAAGCCATGCTTGTCGGATAGTTTTAGCAGTCCGTCACGCAGGTAATTTCCTTTGTCGACGACAGATTGCAGAAAGCCGGGCTTGAGTAGTTCTTCCAGCACGGCGATCCCGGCTGCCGTCATCAGTGGGTTGCCGTTATAAGTGCCGCCCTGATCGCCGGGTTCGAACACGGCAAACGCTTCTTTGCAGAGCAAGGCTGAGAGTGGTACGCCACCACCGATGCCTTTGCCCAAGGTCATGATGTCGGGTTCGATATCCGATAGTTGATACGCGAACAGCTTGCCCGTACGGCCCATGCCTGCCTGTACCTCATCAACAATCAGTAGCAGATCGTGCTTGGTGGTTAGCGCGCGCAAGTCTTGCATGAATTCTTTGGTGGCGGGGATGACGCCGCCCTCGCCTTGCACCGGCTCTATCATCACCGCGACTGTGTGCTTACCGATCAATGCCTCAACACTGGCGAGATTATTTAACTCAGCCTTGGGAAAGCCCGGCACTTGCGGTGCGAACATGGTGTCCCAGCCTTCTTTGCCGGACGCCGACATCGTTGCCAGTGTACGTCCGTGGAAGCTGTGCTCGAAGGTGATGATCTCGAAGCGGTTCTCGCCCGCTGAGTTTTTATGAATCTTGCCCCACTTACGAGCCAGTTTAATCGCACCTTCATTCGCTTCGGCACCGCTGTTCGCGAAGAACACCCGATCAAAGCAGGAGTGCTCTGTCAGCATGGTGGCAAGCTTGATCGATGGCTCGTTGAAGAATGCCGGCGAGGGATTGATTACTTTTTTTGCCTGCGCCACCAAGGCATCTTGCACACATTGCGGTGAGTGACCGAGACAGTTCACTGCCCAGCCCTGCAACCAGTCCAGGTAGCGCTTACCGTTATGGTCGGTCAGCCACATGCCGTGGCCTTCGGTGAACACCAGCGGCGGACGGTTAGTGATGTAGAGCAGCGCCTCGGTTGGGTACTGCGCGAAGGCGTGATTAAGGGGTTCAGGTTTGTTCATGGCAGGCTCAAGCGTCAGGTGACGA
>JBIKUP010000301.1:0-2876 GCA_044347535.1 Burkholderiaceae bacterium | reverse complement strand
AGCATCGATGAAGGTGTAAGGAAGATTCTCTGCGTGCGCGATATCTTTGAGCCCGCGCCCCATGAAGCGCTTGACCGACACCACCGTGTTCTTGGGGTCGGTTGTTTGCGCCGCCTGCGCTTTGAAACCAATATGTGCATGGCCATTCGGCAGATACCGCACGATCGACGGCAATAGCGAATGCCCTTCTTCGTCATCCAGCACCTCGGGGATGCCATGACGCACGGTAGCAACCAGCGAGTTAGTCGTACCGAGATCGATACCCACTGCCAGCCGATGCTGGTGGGGTGCGGTGGACATGCCGGGTTCGGCGATTTGCAGCAGTGCCATGGTCTTGTTCTTCTATGCTTCCAGTGCCTCGAAGGCGCGACCGACCTCGTCGCCGAATTTTTCAATGAACATTAACTGTCGGACACGCTCACCAGCAGTCGCGTACTGCGCATCGTCGAGCAAAGCGGCGATGTCTGCCAACTGCTGAGCGCGGGCTGCGCGCAATTCTGACTCAACCCCTTCCAGCGCGGACAGATCTTTGGTGTCGCGCGCTTCTTCGAGCGCCTCGCGCCAAGCCATTTGCTGCATCAGAAACGCTGTTGGCATGTGGGTGTTTGATTCGATCGCCAAATCAATACCATTCAACTCGCACAGGTAACTAGCGCGCTTGAGTGGGCTTTTGAGGGTTTGATAAGCCTCATTGGCGCGTGTTGCCCATTGCATCGCAACGCGCTTTTCAGCATCACTGGCGGCCGCGAATTTATCCGGGTGCACCCGCCCCTGCAGATCACGATACGCAGCATCCAGCACCGCCGCATCAATCGTGAAGCGGGGTGTCATGCCGAATAGCGCGAAGTGGTTTTCCATGTCTCTTTAAAAACAAAAGCCTGTCGTTTCACAACAGGCCTATCACCGCATCAACCATCACCCGTCAAATACGGAAGCTCTCGCCGCAGCCGCACTCGTCTTTCACATTCGGGTTGTAGAACTTGAAGCCTTCGTTCAGCCCCTCGCGCGCGAAGTCGAGTTCGGTGCCATCGATATACGGCAAGCTCTTGGGATCGACGAATACCTTAATGCCGTGAGATTCGAAGACTTGATCGTCGTTCGTCGACTCATCCACGTACTCAAGCTTGTACGCCATACCCGAGCAGCCCGTGGTACGGACGCCAAAGCGCAAGCCAATGCCCTTACCGCGCTTCTCGATGTAGCGCGATACGTGCTTGGCTGCTTTTTCGGTCAGGGTGATTGCCATGGGTATCTCAGGTTACGCCGCCTTCTGCTCTTCGTGACGCGCCTTGTAGTCAGCGACTGCTGCTTTAATCGCATCTTCGGCAAGAATCGAGCAGTGAATCTTCACCGGTGGCAGCGCCAATTCCTCAGCGATCTGGGTGTTCTTGATCGACATTGCTTCATCCAGCGTCTTGCCCTTCACCCACTCGGTCACCAACGATGATGATGCAATCGCCGAGCCGCAGCCGTAGGTTTTGAACTTCGCGTCTTCGATCACGCCATCAGCGCCGACCTTGATCTGCAGCTTCATTACATCGCCGCAGGCAGGCGCGCCAACCATGCCGGTACCCACCGTGTCGTCGCCCTTATCAAACGCGCCGACATTGCGTGGGTTTTCGTAGTGATCAAGTACTTTGTCTGAATAAGCCATTTGTTTACTCCTATTTCAAAACATACTGAGCCTTTTACAAAACGAGTATCGCGGAGCGATACGTTCGCTGGCTAGGCGGGGGTGTCGAAGACAGTACTTTACGTACGGCGAGACACCACCAACAACGCCAGCGACATTTTGTTAAAGGCGACTAGTGGGCTGCCCATTGGATGGAATTAATATCAATCCCTTCTTTATACATATCCCACAGTGGCGAAAGCTCTCTCAGCTTGCCCACCTTCTTCTTTAGCAGATCGATGGTGAAATCAACATCTTCTTCTGTCGTGAAACGTCCGAAAGTAAAGCGAATCGAGCTATGCGCCAGTTCGTCGCTACGGCCCAAGGCACGCAAGACATACGAAGGCTCCAAGCTGGCCGATGTACAGGCCGAACCCGATGACACCGCAATGTCTTTGATCGCCATGATCAACGATTCGCCCTCGACATAGTTAAAACTGATGTTCAGGTTGTGCGGCACGCGATGATCAAGATCGCCATTCACATAAACTTCTTCAATCTCCGTCAGCCCTTTGACCAGGCGATCGCGCAATGCCTTGATGCGCGGAATCTCGGCGTCCATCTCTTCTTTTGCGATACGGAAGGCCTCACCCATACCAACGATCTGATGGGTAGCGAGCGTGCCCGAACGTAAACCACGCTCATGACCACCGCCGTGCATCTGCGCTTCAATACGAACACGCGGCTTTCGACGCACATACAGCGCGCCCACGCCTTTTGGACCGTAGGATTTATGCGCTGTGAAGGTCACCAGGTCCACCTTCATCGTTTCCAGATCAATCGGCGTCTTGCCAGTCGCCTGCGCCGCATCCGAATGGAAAATAATGCCCTTGCTGCGGCAGAGTTCGCCGATTTGCTCGATCGGTTGAATCACGCCAATCTCGTTATTCACCCACATCACTGACACCAAAATCGTGTCAGGACGGATAGCAGCAGTCAGCTGCTCAATGGTGATCAGGCCATTCTGGCCGGGCTCGAGATAAGTCGCCTCGAAACCTTGACGCTCCAGCTCACGCACGGTGTCGAGCACCGCTTTGTGCTCGGTCTTGACCGTGATGATGTGCTTGCCTTTGGTTTGATAAAAATGCGCTGCGCCTTTGATCGCGAGATTGTTGCCTTCGGTCGCGCCGGAAGTCCAAATAATCTCGCGTGGATCTGCATTGATTAACGCAGCGACATGCTCGCGCGCTTCTTCAACCGCTTT
>JBIKUP010000300.1:0-2879 GCA_044347535.1 Burkholderiaceae bacterium | reverse complement strand
GAAGACAAAGTGCAGGGGCTGGAGCAGGGTGCTGACGATTACATCACCAAACCCTTTTCGCCACGCGAGCTGAATGCCCGTATCAAGGCACTGATCCGGCGCAAAACCCCCGAGCACTCCGAACTTGAAATGCGCGCTGGCTCGCTGACCGTAGATCCAGTTAGTTGCCGTGTCAGCGTCGATGGCCAGGCGATCGAGATGGGCCACGCCGAATTCAAGCTATTACGCTTCCTGATCGCTCACCCCGAGCGCGTGTTTACCCGTGGCCAGTTGCTCGACAAGGTTTGGGGAGACCATGTGGTACTCGAGGAGCGTACCGTCGATGTCCACATCCTCAGGTTACGCAAGGCCTTGGCGCCCGCCGACAGCCTGATCAAAACCGTGCGCAGCGTTGGTTATATGCTGTCGGAGAAGTAGCGGTCTCCAGTACAATCGGGCCAGACAAGATCTGGCCGTGCTGCAAGCACTGATAAGACCTTGGTTTTGCCAATCTGCATGAGACCTTGCCGCCTTTCTAACACGCGGCGCGTCAACTGGCAGCGGCAGGTCAACCAACCGCTCGGCGCAAGCCGGGACTAAGCAGCTCCCCGAGATGACGCATCAAACCCTGTTCTGGATTCCCGTTGCCCTGCGTTTCGCGCTGGTCAGTGTTGCCGGTCTGGCGACTGGTTATCTATGGGGCGCGCTGGTGGGTTTGTTTATCGCGCTGGCAGTGCTCGCGCTAATGTTGCTGCAGCAACTGTTCTACATGTACCGCTTGTCGGCTTGGCTGGAAGACCCTGAGCGGGTCAGGCTTGATGATGGTGGTGGTGCTTGGACGGAAATTTTTGCCAAGCTGTACCGCATGCGCCGTGAGGATCAGAAAAACCGCGCTGAATTAGCAGAGTGGTTGTCACGCTTCAGGCAAGCCATGAGCCAGTTGCCAGACGGCGTGGTGATCATGGACGACGTACTCTTCCTTGAGTGGTGCAACCCGGTAGCCGAGCAGCACCTTGGCTTATCGCTCGCGACCGACAAAGGCATGCGTGTCACCAACTTGATTCGCAGCCCCGAGTTCATTGATTACATCATCCTCGGCAGATATGAAGAGCCACTCACGCTTGCCGTGGATGATCGCAAGTTGATCGTGCGCCTGATTCCGTTCGAGAATCGACGGCATATTCTGGTGTCGCATGATGTGACAGATTTTGAGCGGCTCGATCAGATGCGTCGAGATTTCATCGCCAATGCCTCGCATGAATTGAGAACGCCGCTGACAGTCATTAACGGTTTTCTGGAAATCGCAGCGAACCAACCCGAGCTGGACACGCGCACGCGCACACGACACATGAAGCTGATGGTCGAGCAAGGCCAGCGCATGCAGCATTTGGTTGAAGATATGTTGGTACTGACGCGTCTTGAATCGATGGATTATCCGCTGCGCGAGGAAGTGATTAATATTCGCGAGTTACTCGAGAAGATCGAAGCTGAGGCAAACGCACTTTCCGCTGGTCGGCATCAAATCAGTTTAGTCGTGAATGGCCCCGACTTGCGCGGCAATACCGAAGAGTTGCGTAGTGCGATTGGTAATCTGGTGTCGAATGCGGTGCGCTATACGCCAGACGGTGGACAAGTGGAGATCCAATGGTCTAATGGCGACGAGGGCCCGCGTTGCATCGTGTCAGACACCGGCATAGGCATTAGTCAGGAGCACATCTCGCGCTTGACAGAGCGCTTCTACCGCGTGGACAAGAGCCGCTCACGCGAGACCAAGGGAACAGGCTTAGGCTTGGCGATCGTCAAGCACGTGCTGATGCGACATGATGCGCAGCTACAGATTCACTCCGAGGCAGGTAAGGGCAGTCGCTTTACGATTCAATTCCCGCGCAGTGCGATGGTGCTGCGGCAAGGCTGAAGCATTACCTATTATCAGTCGGTGCCATCTCATACCAAGCGCGACTATTGTTCACGATCTTCACCACCACCAACATCACCGGCACCTCGATCAGTACCCCGACCACGGTCGCTAATGCTGCACCCGAGTCAAAGCCGAATAGGCTAATCGCTGCAGCGACCGCTAGCTCAAAAAAGTTCGACGCACCAATCAGGGCAGAGGGGCAGGCTACTGCATGAGACTCTCCGAGTTTTCGGTTCAGCCAATACGCTAGCCCGGCATTGAAAAACACCTGAATCAGGATCGGTACAGCGAGTAGCGCAATTACCAATGGCTGCCGCAAAATCGCCTCACCTTGAAACGCGAACAACAACACCAGTGTGGCTAGCAGTGCACCGATCGACCAATTGCCGATGCGTTGCATAGTGGCGTCGAATACTTCCGGCCCTCGCGCGAGCAAGTTACGACGCCAAATTTGCGCAAGGATGACGGGTATCACGATGTACAACACGACCGACGTCAGCAAAGTCTCCCACGGCACGACGATCGATGACATGCCCAGCAATAGTGCAACGATTGGTGCGAAGGCAAACACCATAATGCTGTCATTCAGCGCGACCTGCGAAAGCGTGAACAGTGGATCGCCATTCGTCAGGCGACTCCAGACAAACACCATCGCGGTACAAGGCGCAGCCGCTAATAAAATCAAACCAGCGATATAGCTATCGATTTGCTCGGTGGGTAGCATTGGCGCGAACAAGTGCCGAACGAAGATCCAACCCAATAACGCCATCGAGAACGGCTTGACCAGCCAATTGACGAACAACGTGACACCAATGCCGCGCACATGCTGACGGACTTCATGCAGTGCGCCAAAGTCCACCTTCACTAGCATCGGGATGATCATTACCCAGATCAGCACGCCGACCGGTAGGTTGACGCGCGCGATCTCAATTGCGCCTACTGCTTGGAAAGCAGCAGGGAAGAATTGTCCTAGCGCGATGCC
>JBIKUP010000367.1:0-2902 GCA_044347535.1 Burkholderiaceae bacterium | reverse complement strand
GGCGTTTGTCAACAAGATGGATCGTACCGGCGCGAACTTCTTCAAGGTCTACGAGCAGATGCGTAGCCGCTTGAAGGCTAACCCTGTGCCCATTCAGGTGCCGATTGGTGCTGAAGAAAATTTCACCGGCGTGATCGATCTGGTGAAGATGAAGGCGATTATCTGGGACGATGCGACCCAGGGCATGAAATTCAACTACGAAGACATTCCCGCTGATCTGGCTGATGTTGCCGCTGAGTGGCGCGAGAAGATGGTTGAAGTCGCCGCCGAGTCCAGCGAAGATCTGATGAACAAATACCTCGAAGACGGTGACTTGTCCGAGGACGATATCAAGAAGGCCTTGCGCACTCGTACCATCGCCGGTGAGATCGTGCCGATGTTGTGCGGTACTGCGTTCAAGAACAAAGGCGTACAGGCAATGCTCGACGCGGTGATTGAATATCTGCCATCGCCGGTCGATATTCCGCCGGTAATGGGTACCGATGACAACGAGCAACCAGCCAGTCGCAAGGCCGACGACAGCGAGAAGTTCTCGGCGTTGGCATTCAAAATCATGACCGATCCATTTGTGGGTCAGCTGATTTTCTTCCGCGTCTACTCTGGCGTCGTGAATTCCGGCGATACCATCTACAACCCAGTCAAGAGTAAGAAAGAGCGCGTCGGTCGTATTTTGCAAATGCACGCCAACCAGCGCGAAGAAATCAAGGAAGTGCGCGCGGGCGATATCGCTGCTGCCGTGGGTCTTAAAGAAGCTACCACCGGCGACACTTTGTGCGATCCGAGTGCAGTAATCACGCTCGAGCGCATGGTGTTCCCGGAGCCGGTGATCTCGCAGGCAGTTGAGCCGAAGACCAAGGCCGACCAAGAGAAGATGGGTATCGCCCTCAATCGTTTGGCGCAGGAAGATCCGTCGTTCCGCGTTAAGACCGATGAAGAATCGGGTCAGACCATCATCTCGGGTATGGGCGAATTGCACCTTGAGATTATTGTTGACCGTATGCGCCGTGAATTCGGTGTCGAAGCGACTGTCGGTAAGCCTCAGGTGGCTTACCGCGAGACGATTCGTAAAATCTGCGAAGAAATCGAAGGCAAGTTCGTCAAGCAGTCGGGTGGTCGCGGTCAGTATGGCCACGTTGTGCTGAAGATCGAGCCACAGGAGCCAGGCAAAGGTTTCGAGTTTGTCGACGCGATCAAGGGTGGTGTGGTTCCTCGTGAATACATCCCGGCGGTTGAGAAGGGTGTTGTCGAAACACTGCCAGTCGGCGTGTTGGCGGGCTACCCAGTGGTGGACGTCAAGGTCACGCTGTTCTTCGGTTCGTACCATGACGTTGACTCCAACGAAAACGCCTTCCGTATGGCAGCGTCAATGGCGTTCAAAGATGGCTGCCGCAAGGCCCAGCCAGTCTTGCTCGAGCCTATGATGGCAGTTGAGGTAGAGACGCCGGAAGATTACGCCGGTACCGTGATGGGTGACTTGTCGTCACGCCGCGGTATGGTGCAAGGTATGGATGAAATCCCGGGTGGTGGTGGCAAGATTATTCGTGCAGAAGTGCCATTGTCTGAGATGTTTGGTTACTCCACTTCTTTGCGTTCGGCGACTCAGGGTCGTGCGACTTACTCAATGGAGTTCAAGCACTATTCCGAAGCGCCGAAGAACGTTACTGACGCAATCATTACCTCCAAAGGCAAGTAATTTAAGAGTCAACCCGGACCTGTTCTGGTACTTGGGCGAATTTAGTAAATCGTTCTTTTTGAAGGAAGAAAAATCATGGCAAAAGGCAAGTTTGAGCGGACGAAGCCGCACGTGAACGTTGGGACGATTGGTCACGTTGATCATGGCAAGACGACGCTGACGGCGGCGATTGCGACGGTACTGTCGGCGAAGTTTGGTGGTGAGGCGAAGGCGTACGACCAGATTGATGCGGCGCCGGAAGAGAAGGCACGCGGTATCACGATCAATACGGCACACGTTGAGTACGAGACACAGAACCGTCACTACGCGCACGTTGATTGCCCAGGCCACGCGGATTATGTGAAGAACATGATCACGGGTGCTGCGCAGATGGATGGTGCGATTTTGGTGTGCTCGGCCGCTGACGGCCCGATGCCACAGACTCGTGAGCACATCCTGCTGGCGCGTCAGGTGGGTGTTCCTTACATCATCGTATTCCTGAACAAGTGCGACATGGTCGACGACGCTGAGCTGCTGGAGCTGGTCGAGATGGAAGTGCGCGAGCTGCTCTCGAAGTACGAGTTTCCAGGCGACGATCTGCCGATCATCCGTGGTTCAGCCAAGCTGGCCTTGGAAGGCGACAAGGGCGAGCTGGGCGAATTGGCGATCATGAAGCTGGCTGAGGCGCTGGACAGCTACATTCCGACGCCAGAGCGTGCGATTGATGGTGCGTTCCTGATGCCGGTCGAAGACGTGTTCTCGATCTCTGGCCGCGGTACTGTGGTGACGGGTCGTGTTGAGCGCGGCATCATCAAGGTCGGTGAGGAACTTGAGATTGTTGGTATTCGTGATACCCAGAAGACCACTTGCACGGGCGTTGAGATGTTCCGCAAGCTGCTGGACCAGGGTCAAGCGGGCGACAACGTGGGCGTACTGCTGCGTGGTACCAAGCGTGAAGACGTTGAGCGTGGACAGGTGTTGGCCAAGCCGGGTTCGATCAAGCCGCACAAGCACTTCACGGGTGAGATTTATGTGTTGTCGAAGGAAGAGGGTGGTCGTCATACACCGTTCTTCAACAACTACCGTCCGCAGTTTTACTTCCGCACGACGGATGTGACGGGTGCGATCGAGCTGCCGGAAGGCAAGGAGATGGTGATGCCTGGCGATAACGTGTCGATCACGGTCAAGCTGATCAACCCGATTGCGATGGAAGAGGGTCTGCGCTTTGCG
>JBIKUP010000299.1:0-2930 GCA_044347535.1 Burkholderiaceae bacterium | reverse complement strand
CGCGACGCGGTCTGCAGTGTTACGCAGCGTGGCGCGGAAATCTTTACCTTGCTCGGTGGGTGGTACCCAGCCATGACGGCGCCAGATGGACTGCACGTTGTCCAAGGCGCCACGGCCCTGATGCGATACCGGAGTATTAGCAGCCATTGCCTTGGCTGTCGTTTCGATAATCATTCTTGCTTGATCGTACATAAGGACTCCTTTCCTGAATGGGCTCGGATTGATTCCGAATGCGAGAAAAGGGAGCAATTTATATGCCAATTAAAGCGTCGAGATCCCGACAGTTGGTCAAAAACTGTGCGATCATTCTATTAATCAGCACGGTTTGAATGGGCACTCCATCAAAGACGGCATGACCATCATGCTTATAAACTTTGCAAGTTCGGGATGGTTTGAACTACTCCTGCTGCCCCTGGCCATCGCTAACAGCCAAGGCTAGCCAACCATGGCATGTTATTTAGATAGCAATTAAACAGGGAAAAATTACTTTCTCATACGCAAAGTTTCTATCCATGCAAAGATAATCAAACCTCGCTTGTTCGAGAGCAGCAATTTTTACTCATAAAAATAATCATCGGCTCCGCCCTCATGCGGAGAACAAATACGATGCGGAGAACAACTACGATGCCAAGACGAACCTTGCGTCATTTAAGCGTCCTGCTTCTCGCCAGCGCAGCTGGCCCTGTGCTCGCCGCGCAAAATGATCAGCAGCCGACCGATTTCATTTCCCTACCCCATGGAACTTCCAATGTCGCAATCTATGCTGCACGGCAGTCGTTCGATGGGCCTTGGAAAAACGGCGTACAGCTCCGGCAAGGGGAAGGGTCATCCAACCAAGTCGTACTTCGATTGAACAAGCACTTCTCGGTGGGCGAGGACGGCAAATACACCATCGCGCCATTAATGGCACTAACTGCTGCCGAAACACATGCCAGCGCAACATTGGTGCCCCTGCCGGGCCGGGACGCATCGGGATTTGGTGACCTTCGCCTAGGTACCGCATTTTGGTTTCACAGTGATCACGTGAATCGCGAATATGTGATGGCAACCTTGATTGTGTCGTTGCCTACTGGCAGCTACACGCCGACGCAAGCCGTTAACATCGGTGAGAACCGAACGAAGACCGTGCTCTCATTAGGATGGATGCAACCGCTGGGTTCAAGCTGGGTTCTCGACCTTGTACCGGAAGTCGCATATTTTGGTGACAACAAAGCCTATTTGGGCAATAGCCGACTCAGTCAGGATATGGCTTATGCGATGAGTGGAACTTTGCGCTACAAACCAACTCAAGCGATCCATTGGTACGGCACTGCTCAAGTTAACCGTGGCGGAGCGACACAGCGCAATGGCATTGCACTGACCGGCGCACCCGATAACACCCGTTTAGCCCTAGGTGCTCTGATTTTCAGCTCAGATAAAAGTCAAATCCAGCTGCGTTACGCCAAAGATGTACAGATCGAAAATGGCTTGCGCAATACGGCGGAGATTATGCTGCGATGGTCGACTGTTTTTTGATGAATGATGTTGATGAAGGGTGTTGATGAATAAGGCTGATGCGTGACGCTACAGTAGCATTAGCTCAGGTCCTGACATCTAGCATCTGGCCCATCGACTTTGATAGCATCGGTGCCCCGCTACCATGATCGTATATAAGCTTCCGTACCAACTCACCCGTGGCCCCATCAGATACGGTCACTGTCATGGAATGATTGCGGTGATCAATAGTAAACGCCATCTTTGATGTCAGCGTCAATGTCTTCGCGTTGGTATTCTCCTGCCTTTGTTGCCGCTCTTCGGTCTGTTTGATCAGGTTACGATGATTGATCGGAACCTGCTGTGACGGCAGTACCGATGCCGCTGTTGGGATTCTCGAAGCTGTCGAATTCATTCTGATTCACGCCTATCACAACTGCACAAACAGCCAATAACCGTTAGCAGTTAGTAGCAGACTCAACACACCGATAGCAGTCGACACATGGAGCATCCGCATTGATCGGAATAACACGCCCCAAAATGCCATGCCAAGGCCAAGCAACACAATCGATTTCGCATAGATGAACCACTGCTGACGCTCGGCAGCGATAGCACTCGCTCCCTGGTGGCTTTGTGCGACTGCCATCAATTCCTGCTTACGTTGTTCAAGAAAATTATCAGCCTTAGCGCGATCTGAAAGTTCTTTGTCGTCGATGCCCGGTGTCGATCCACTCGAAGCAGTCCCGGTTGACGCCACAGCAACCGTGCCCGCAGACCCCACTGCACTAGCAGCCTGAACAACGCCTTGTTGTAACTTTTCGACCGTCAAAATGACTGACTCAGGTGCGATACGGTAGACCGTCTGCTGCACACTCGCCATCTGATGCACGATACGCGCATCAGTTGCGATGTTTTCATTCACAACAAAACCGTGCTGGGTGACCGACTCGCCTACCATCGTTAAACCATAGGTAAGAAAGAGTGCAGGAAGCAGCACCGCACTGGAATATCGCAACTTCTTGTTCAGATTTGCTTCTTCGCTACTCGCTGGTGCCTTGCCTTGGCTTTCGCTCATGATGGGTCCTCCTTCGTCTGATGCCAACAGTGTGCGGCTGCCGTCATCCCAGGTGTTGGGCGCTGTTAGGGTTGCTGTGTTGCCGACGATAAGTGCTGGCATTGGTACCGGCTTGTGCACGAACGGCACTATCGGTAGCAATGGCAACCGGCTGGCTGATGTTATTGATTTTGCAGACCGTATCGCCTCGACGTAGCCAAAAATCTTAAAGGTTCGATCGCGCGTCGCTTCCATGCGCTTGTCGATGCCGCCAATTTGAATTGGGCCGTCGGATGATTCATTGGCTGTCGGATCGAAAGCGTCTCGGGCATCCGACAACCGTCGGTTTGCAGGTAGACCATCGGCATCCGTCAGTTCACGTCTTTCAGCAGGTTTTTTTGCA
>JBIKUP010000298.1:0-2952 GCA_044347535.1 Burkholderiaceae bacterium | reverse complement strand
CGGTGACTTGCTCGGCCATCTGCACCGAACTCGCGCCCGGCCAGTACGCGCGCAGCACCATGGCGCGGAAAGTAAACGGTGGGTCCTCATCCTGACCCAGCTTTTCGTAGCTCATGATGCCGCCTAATAGCAGCACCACCATCAGATAGCGGATAAACGGAATGTGCTCCAGCGCCCACCGCGAGAGGTTCAGGCGTTCCCTCATTGCGAGGCCCCGCTTGCACTAGTTGGCCGACCCAAAATGCTGACCTTCTGTCCCTCGCGCAGCAGATTTACGCCAGCGATCACGACCTCTTGCCCGGCATCCAGCCCGGAGCCCACCAAAATCTCATTGCCCTGCGGCCCGGCGATCTCGATAGGTACCAACTTCACCTTGCCCTTCTCGACCACCCACACCGAGGTCTTGCCTTGGTCGTTCAACAAGGCCGTCAGCGGCACGCGAATACCCGGCGGCATCGGTGCGCTGAAGTTGACCGTTGCCGTCATGCCCAAGCGAATGTCGGCCGTGGCTTTGGGTAGCGCCACGCGCGCGCTGAAGGTGCGGGTTGCGGGGTCTGCAGCTGGCGCAATCTCACGCACCACGCCGGGTATGGCATTGTCGCGCTGCGCCCAAGTGCGCACCGTGACTGACTTGGCTTGGCGAATCGCTTCGACCCTATCTTCCGGGATGCTCACCTTCACCTCGATAGCGCCAGTACGCGCCAGCCTGACCACGGGCGAGCCCGCCGCCACTACCTGCCCCACCTCGGCATCAATACCGGTCACTACGCCCTCGGCATCGGCCACCAGCGTGGTGTAGCTACTTTGATTGGCTTGTACCTTCAGCCCGGCGCTGGCTTGATCATGCGCCGATTGCGCTGCCTTGAAGCTGGCTTCTTTGGCGTCGAGAATCGCCTGGCTTACAAAGTTTTTTGCGCGCAGCTCGCGGTAGCGCTCCAACTCCGCCTTGGCCAAGGCCAACTGACTATCGGCTGCGCTGACCGCAGCCTTGGCTTGCGCTTGCGACAACTGCAAATCGGCAGGATCGAGCTGCATCAGCACCTGCCCGCGCTTGACCAGTGAGCCCACCTCCACATGACGCGCGATGATCTTGCCACCGACACGAAACCCTAGCCGCGACTCGTAGCGCGGCACCACCTCACCCGACAGTTCCATCGATGCCTCGGTGCTACCCGGCGCCAGCGTCAGGGTACGAACGGGCCGAATATCCTCGCTTTGCTCGATTTTCTTTGAGCATCCAGCGAGGATGGTCAGCAGGGCCAAGAACAGATACTTGCCGACAGCGGCGCTGGAACGGCGAAACAGGGAGAGAGTGGGCACCTTGAAATTCCTTTACTATCGCGGCGGCTCGGGGATTGGCTGCCGGAGTCTAACTGACTTTAGAGTTAATAATTATACGAGCCAGCATGCCAAATCAGCATTACGAAAATTTCCCGGTCGCCTCGCCGCTGCTGCCCACCCATCTTCGCGCGCCGGTCAGGGTGATCTACGCCTTTGCCCGCAGCGCGGATGATTTGGCCGACGAGGGCGATGCCACGCCCGATATGCGGCTCGCAGCGTTGAAGGCCTACACCGCAGAGCTGCAACGTATCGACGCCAACCAAGCCCCGCAAACCGAGCTATTCAGGACTCTCGCCGACACGCTGCAGGACTATGGTCTTGCCACTCAGCCCTTGCATGATCTGCTGTCAGCGTTCAGCCAAGATGTGGTGCAGACACGTTACCAAACCTACGAGGAACTGCTCGACTATTGCGCCCGCTCGGCCAATCCGGTCGGGCGCATCATGCTCGGGCTGTTCAAGCAGGATCAGCCGCCGCACTTGGGCCGCAGTGATGCGATCTGCAGCGCGCTACAGATAATCAATTTTTTGCAGGATGTGGCAATCGACTGGGAGAAAGCCCGTGTTTACTTGCCGCAGGAAGATCTGCGCCGTTTCGGCGTGAGTGAGCAGCAGATCGCACATGCCGAGGTAGATTCGCGCTGGCGCGAGCTCATGGCGTTTGAGGTCGAGCGCGCACGCCAACTCATGCGCTCAGGCGCCCCTCTGGCGCTCGATATGCCCGGCCGTTTCGGCTGGGAGTTGCGCTTGATCGTGCTCGGTGGCCTACGCATTCTGGAAAAAATTGAAGCCGTCGGGTTCGACGTATTTCGGCACCGGCCCACCCTCAACAAGCGCGACTGGCTGCTAATGGGCTGGCGTGCGTTACGCTTTGTCGTTTAGCATTCGGTGCGCCGCGCTGCGGCATTGTCCAAAAATCAGTCATGACGCCTGAACAGTATTGCCAACAAAAAGCAGCGCAAAGCGGCTCTAGCTTTTATTACAGCTTCCTTTTCTTGCCCCCGCAGCGGCGGCAGGCAATTACTGCGCTGTACGCGTTCTGCCGGGAAGTTGATGACGTGGTCGATGAGAGTAGCGACCCACAAGTCGCGCGCACCTCGCTGGGCTGGTGGCGCAGCGAAATCGCTCGCATGGCGCAAGACGAACCCAGCCATCCCGTCACGCGCGCGCTACAGCCGCATGTAAAAACATTCGAACTGCCGATTGATCAGCTGCTAGCGGTGATTGATGGCATGGAGATGGATCTCAGCCAGACCCGTTATCTGGACTTCAAAGGGCTGGAACACTACTGCTGGCATGTGGCCAGTGTGGTCGGGCTGCTGTCTGCACGCATCTTCGGCATTACCGACGAGCGCACGCTGCACTATGCAGAAAAACTCGGGCTGGCGTTTCAGCTCACGAACATCATCCGTGATGTGGGCGAAGATGCGCGCCGTGATCGTATCTACTTACCGATTTCTGAGTTGCAGCAGTTCGAGGTACCCGCCTCTGAAATACTCAACGCTAAACACAGCGACCGCTTTGAACGTCTGATGCGTTTTCAGGCTGAGCGCGCGCAACGCTATTACGACGAAGCCTTCGCGCTACTACCGCCACAAGACAGACGCGCGCA
>JBIKUP010000297.1:0-2960 GCA_044347535.1 Burkholderiaceae bacterium | reverse complement strand
ATTTGGCCACGAGGGGCAGGGCGTATCTGAACAATTGCTCGCGCTAGCCACTGAGCGACTCGCCATACCGCAGAGCGCGCAAGTCGAGTCATTAAACGTGGCCGCCAGTGTGGCCATCTGTTTATTCGAGCAGCGCCGACAACAGGCAAATCAATAGGAGCGCTTGCCGAGCTTAAGCTCATGCAAAATCATCGTGGCGATTTCCTCGATCGATTTAACCGTCGTCGACACCCAGCGAATACCCTCACGCTGCATCATGCTTTCGGCTTCATTCACCTCGTAGCGGCAATTCTCCAGCGACGCATACTTACTACCCGGTCGACGTTCATTGCGGACCTCCGACAAACGATCAGGTGCAATCGACAGCCCGAACACTTTGCTGCGAAACGGAATTAGGCCACTCGGCAGCATGCCGCGCTCGAAGTCTTCTGGGATCAGCGGGTAGTTAGCCGCCTTGATACCGTATTGCATCGCCATATAAAGCGAGGTCGGTGTTTTGCCCGAGCGCGAAACGCCAACCAGAATTACATCGGCCGATGACAAGTTTTTATGTGATTGCCCATCATCGTGCGCCAGTGAGAAATTGATGGCCTCGATACGGTTTTTATAGTCATTTGAATCAGCGATATTGTGGCTACGACCAATCGTATGGGTAGACACAGTACCAAGCTCTTGTTCGAGTGGCTCGACAAAGGTTTGAATCAGGTCCATGTGCATCGCATCTGCACGCCGCACAATGGCCGAGAGCTCCGACTTCACCAGTGTGGAGAACACGATCGGACGTTTGCCCTCAATGTCTAAGGCGTCGTTGATACGGCGTACCGCCTCATGAGCTTTGTCTTCGGTATCGATGAAAGGCAGTCGAATCTGGCGGAAGCGCAGATCGAATTGCGTGAGCACCGAGTGCCCAAATGTTTCCGCAGTGATACCCGTGCCGTCCGATACAAAGAAAACCGTTCGATCAAACCCGGCAGAACCGGGCGGAGTGTGGCTGTGCATGATAATTTCTAAAGAGTTAACGCAAAATTCGCCGCTCAAGCTGATCGGGCGGCGGACTTGGCGGGTAAAATGCTGGCTGCCCCTTATTTTCCCACGCGGACTGTCCCCCGGACAATCAATCACGGATCGAGTCATGCCAGCCCCTTTACGCCAGCACAGCACTCTCCACGCGTCTGCGTCGCGCGCACCGATTTCCCACCATCAAAGAGGTATTTATGTCCCACCCAACAACTGCGGGGGCTCACTCGGCCCCTGATTCGGGGGCGGCTTACGTCGTTGCTTTCGAAGACTTGCGCATGACGGATGTCGAATCCGTCGGCGGCAAGAACGCGTCGCTTGGCGAAATGATCAGCCAGTTGGCGCATGTCGGCGTACGCGTTCCCGGTGGCTTCGCGACCACAGCGCAAGCCTTCCGTGATTTTCTATCGTATCGCGCTGGCGGTGGTGCCGCCTTGGCTGATCGCATTGCAGACCGTCTCGCGCATCTCGATATCGATGATGTGCGCGCGCTCGCTGCTGCGGGTGCCGAGATTCGGCGTTGGATTGTAGAGACCCCGTTTCAGCCGCGCTTGTTAGAAGACATCACCCAGTTCTATCACCGCCTGGTTGATAACTCTGCGAGCGAAATGTCATTCGCCGTTCGTTCCAGCGCCACTGCAGAAGATTTGCCGGATGCCTCATTCGCGGGTCAGCAAGAGACCTTTCTGAACGTAGTTGGTATCGACAATATTCTTGAGGCAATGAAGCATGTATTTGCCTCGCTTTACAACGACCGCGCGATTTCTTATCGCGTCCACAAAGGCTTCACGCATAGTGAAGTCGCGTTGTCGGCGGGCGTGCAGCAGATGGTGCGCTCTGATCTCGGCGCTGCCGGTGTGATGTTTACGATTGATACCGAGTCCGGCTTCAAAGATGTGGTGTTCATTACCTCGAGCTACGGCCTCGGCGAGACCGTGGTGCAGGGTGCGGTGAATCCCGATGAGTTCTACGTCCACAAGCCCATGCTATCGGCTGGCAAGCTGGCGATTATTCGCCGCAACATCGGCTCCAAGCTAATTAGAATGGAATTCACCGGCGAGGCCAAGGCCGGTCGCTCAGTCCGTACCGTTGATGTGCCGATCGAGCAGCGCAACCGCTACTCGCTCAACGATACCGAAGTCGCTGAACTCGCCGCCTACGCAGTCACCATCGAGCAGCACTACGGCCGCCCGATGGATATCGAGTGGGGCAAAGATGGACGCGACGGCAAGCTATACATCTTGCAGGCACGCCCCGAGACCGTGAAGTCGCAGCAAAAGCATGGTGATGCTCAACAGCGTTTCAAGTTGAAGGGTTCAAGCAATGTGCTGACCTACGGGCGTGCCATTGGCCAAAAGATCGGCGCCGGACCGGTGCGGGTCATTAAAGACCCCGAACAGATGGAGCGTGTACAACCGGGCGATGTGCTGGTCGCTGATATGACCGACCCCAACTGGGAACCGGTGATGAAGCGTGCCTCGGCCATTGTCACCAACCGCGGTGGACGTACCTGCCATGCCGCTATCATCGCGCGCGAACTGGGCGTGCCGGCGGTGGTGGGTTGTGGCGATGCTACCGAGGTGCTGAAGGACGGCACGCTAGTAACGGTTTCTTGCGCCGAAGGCGATGAGGGCCGCATTTATGACGGCCTGCTCGAAACCGAAGTGACCGAGATCAGCGGCGGCGATCTGCCCGAGATTCCGGTCAAGATCATGATGAACGTCGGCAACCCGCAGTTGGCCTTCGATTTTGCCCAGCTGCCTAACAACGGTGTCGGGTTAGCAAGGCTCGAGTTCATCATCAACAACAATATCGGAGTCCATCCCAAGGCCATTCTGGAGTACCCGAATGTCGACCCAGACCTAAAAAAAGCCGTCGAATCCGTCGCGCGCGGGCATGCTTCGCCGAAAGCCTTCTACGTCGACAAGCTGGCTGAGGGGGTG
>JBIKUP010000296.1:0-2961 GCA_044347535.1 Burkholderiaceae bacterium | reverse complement strand
ACTCAGGCGTGCATAAGTTGCGCCTGACCTTCCCCCACAAAAAAATAATTTAAAGGACCTCGCCATGGCCCGTGAAGGCAATCTCGAGGCGCCCACCCGGCATCCGCTGGATTGGCTAAGCGACGACTTCTATAACGAAGAGTCCCTCAATCAGGAACTGGAACGTGTGTTTGACATCTGCCACGGCTGCCGCCGTTGCGTGTCTTTGTGTGCGTCGTTCCCCACGCTGTTTGACTTGGTTGACGAGTCAGACACGATGGAAGTCGATGGTGTCGCCAAGTCCGACTACATGAAGGTAGTGGACCAGTGCTATCTGTGCGACCTGTGCTACATGACCAAGTGTCCGTACACACCACCGCACGAGTGGAACCTAGATTTCCCGCACCTGATGCTGCGTGCCAAAGCGGTCAAGTTCAAAAAAGGTGAGGTCCCTACGCGCGACAAGTTTTTATCGGATACCGATGGCCTCGGCATGTTTGCCGGTATTCCTATCGTCACGCAGGCCGTGAATGCGGTGAATAAAACCAAGCCAGTGCGTGCTTTGGTGGAAAACGTATTGGGTGTCGATAAAGACGCATGGTTGCCAGAATTTGCGACCACCAAATTCCGCAGCAACGCCGCCAAGTCCAAGCAGCACCCAGTGAAAAATGGCACGAAAACGCCTGGCAAGGTAGCGATCTACTCGACCTGCTACGTTAATTACAACGAGCCGGGTATTGGCCATGATCTGCTGGCTATTCTCGAGCACAACGAGATCCCTTATGTGATGGTCGAGAAAGAAGCATGCTGCGGCATGCCAAAACTCGAGCAGGGCGATCTGGAAGGTGTGGCCGAGAAGAAGGCGATCAATATTCCGCAGCTGGCCAAGCTGGCGAAAGAAGGCTACGCGATTTTGACGCCGGTGCCGTCATGCACGCTGATGTACAAGCAAGAGCTACCGCTGATGTTCCCCGACTGTGCAGATACGCAGGCGGTCAAGGCAGCGATGTGGGATCCTTTCGAGTACTTCGTAGCGCGTAATCGCGATGGTTTGCTGAAGACCGAATTCAATCACGCACTTGGTAACGTGTCGTATCACATCCCGTGTCACTCACGGGTGCAAAACGTCGGCCGTAAAACTGCCGACATGCTGCAGATGATCCCGGATACCAAGATCAACGTGGTTGAGCGTTGCTCCGGTCACGCAGGTACCTATGGCGTCAAAAAGGAATACCACCAGATGTCGCTGAAAATCGGCAAGCCGGTATTCAAGGCGATGGCCAGTGAAGCGCCGGACTATATTTCATCCGATTGCCAACTCGCAGGTCATCACATCGAGCAAGGTATGGAAGTTAACGGCCTGAAGCCGGCAGAAATGGCGCATCCGCTATCGCTGCTGCGCAAGGCTTACGGAATTTGAACGGAGGATTACCATGATTATTTCACGTGATAGCTTGATGAGCCTGGAGGTTTACTCCAAGAAGCGCCCGGAGTTTCGTCAACAGGTGATCGAGCATAAGAAGGTACGTACTGTTCATCTGGGTAACCACGTCACTCTGTTGTTTGAAGATGAGATGACGCTGCGCTACCAGGTTCAGGAGATGCTGCGCATCGAGAAGATTTTTGAGGACGAGGGCATTCAGTCCGAGCTCGACGCCTACAACCCGCTGTGCCCGAACGGTAGCAACTTCAAAGCCACCATGCTGATCGAGTATCAAAACGTGAGCGAGCGTAAAGCGGCGCTGGCGAAATTGATTGGCATTGAAGACCGCATGTTCGTTCAGGTCGAGGGTCAGCCGCGCGTTTACGCAATCGCGGATGAAGATCTTGATCGTGAGAACGAAGAAAAAACCTCGGCAGTGCACTTCGTGCGTTTCGAGCTCACCGCAGACATGTCAGCGGCACTGAAGGGCGGCGCCCAGATGATGGTAGGTTGCGATCACCCGAACTATCCGGTGCACCTGGAAGAACTTCCACAGGAAACGCTGGCAGCTTTGCTGAAAGACTTGGCTTGATATTGCTTGCTTAGGCAGATTTCAGCCAAATACGAACCGCGAGGCCACCCCCCTCGCGGTTTTTTATTTCCAGTTGTCCGCGATGTCGTTGAACCACGCGATCAACAATCGCAAGCCCGAGCCCGGCGCCATTGGCTTGGCTACGCGCCGTATCCATGCGCGTGAAGGGTCTTAGCAGGTAAGGGATTTGTGGGTCTGGAATACCAGCGCCATGGTCGGCGACTTCGATCACGATGTTTGATTGATCTCTACGCAGGTTGACCTCGATATGCGCACGGCCGCTATCAGTCGATTTGCCGTATCTGCGCGCATTCTCAATTAGGTTACTCAAAGCGCGTGCAAGCTCGACAGCATTGCCGTGTACGTGTAGCCTATTAGCGATGTGAGATTGCAGCTCAAGGTCCGGCGCGCGCTGGGCTTCTTGAATCAGCTGTTGCACCAACGCAGAGAGATCGAGATTCGCGTGCGTGCTCGGCTCTGCCGGGCGAGCGTAGTCCAGAAACTGCGCGATGATGGACTCCATCTGCGCCAGATCGGATTGCATACCTCGCTTGGCCTCATCCGATAACGTACCCATCTCAACTTCCAGCAACATACGCGCGATCGGCGTGCGCAGATCATGCGAGATACCCGCAAGAATCACAGCCCTATCTGATTCAACCTGCTTCAGGTCTTGCGCCATCTGATTGAAGCTGCGGTTTGCATCGCGAATTTCTGCTGGCCCTGACTCCGGTAAACGCGGCGGTGACTTGCCACGCGCAATCGCACGTGCCGCTATTGATAATCGTGCCAGTGGTTGATTGATCAGGCGGCTGATGAACACCGCGCCGACCAGCGATAGCAGTAGGGTGACACCAGCCCAGCCTATCCATTGGATACTCGACGCGCCCTCAATCAGATCGGAGTCCAGCATCAACCAGTAATCATCGTCTTCAATATAAAAACTAACCCAGAAACCTTCCTCGCC
>JBIKUP010000295.1:0-2967 GCA_044347535.1 Burkholderiaceae bacterium | reverse complement strand
AATGTTATGAAAATTGTATTCCGAGTCCATGTACACACCGAAGGCGAAATCCAAATAGGGCATAAGCTGGGGTTTTCTGGTCTTCAAGGGGTTGATGCCGTTTCTGCAACCGCCAACCCGGAAGGATTTACGCCACTTACTGCGGCCGCCCGTATCTACGGGTGGGACCGCGATTTGATTACGAGAGCATCACAACAATGCAATGAGCGTCGAGAGGTAGCTATCGTTGATCAGGTCACACCCACGTTGTTACTGGTACCTAAGGTGACCGGTAAAACTTCCTACAAATTCACGGTAGAAGGATGCGCGATTGATCTGCTGATGGCAGCCAAGCATTTGGGTATCAAGACGCTGCACTTTACCCACTTTGGGTTTATGCAAAGTCACAAAGTAGCGGAAGATTTCAGAAAAATTTTAGAGATCTTCTTAAATCCGCTCAACGATCTACCACTTGAGCAAGTCATCTGGGAGATTGATTACCGAGGGTTACGATTGCTGCAAGATGCCTATCACCGGGTAAGGATTCGATTCCATCTTCCCGATGAGGAGCCTGAGTTTTTTCTTGCGCCGCAGTTTGAGTGGGTAGACACGATGCCCCTAGAGGGTGGATACAGCTGGCGAGAGCTTGTGCCAAGCCCGCATCAACATCGGCCAACTCGACATCAATATTCGCCAACCCGACATTAAGTCAATCATGGGCCGCACTGAAAGGCTTTACACCATCCAGCGCCTGCTCAATAGCCAGCAGGCGGTTCCGCTGAGTCGGTTTTTAGAAACTCTGGAAGTATCTAAAGCAACCTTTAAGCGCGACCTTGAATACCTACGTGACCGGCTTGGCGCCCCCATTGTGTGGGATGCGGACGCCAGCGGCTACCGGCTCGACATTAAATCGGAGCATCAGGTCCATCCATTGCCGGGGCTCTGGCTTAATGAAGGTGAGGTATTTGCGCTCTTGACTGGCATTGAGTTACTAGGTGCCGTAGAGCCGGCACCATTGATTGGCCGACAAATCAAACCGATCCGGGAGCGCCTAGAGCAAATCCTCGAGCTAGGGCAGTTTTCGAAAGAGGATATTCGTCGTCATATTCGCCTCATCCCCATGGGTGCACGGCAGTCGAGCAGCGAGCATTTCCAAGCGATTGCCCACGCCTTGTTATCTAAAAAGCGATTGAAGCTTCGCCATTTCGGCAGGCTCGACGCAAACATCACCGAGCGCGAGGTGTCACCACAGCGCTTGGTGTATTACCGCGACAACTGGTACCTCGACGCGTTCTGTCATCTGCGGGATGACATACGCTCGTTTTCGGTGGATGCCATTGAAGAAGCAAGTGCAGTAGAAAAGAGTGCTGTGTCCGTGGATGCATCTGTTCTCGAAGCCGAGCTCGATGCGGTGTATGGGATTTTCTCAGGAGGTAATCCGAAGACAGCGCGGTTGAAATTCTCGCCCTTCAAAGCACGCTGGGTGGCGCGCGAGTATTGGCACAAAGATCAAAAAGGCGAGTTACTGGAAGATGGCAGCTATCTTTTGGAAGTACCCTATTTTGATGATCGTGAGTTGATTAATGACATTCTTAGGCATGGTAGCCAAGTCGAGGTCCTCGGACCTGAAGATCTAAAGACCCGCTTGAAACAAGAAGCGCAGCTGATCCTTTCAAAACTTTAGTGATATGAATACGGTTAACCTTCCCGGAAATCACTGATCTCAAAGTTTCCATTCGCTAGACTTTAGCTTTCATGCAAAAAATCGCTCAACAAGTTGTCTACTCAGCGTCTGACCTGGTGCATTTCATGGAGTGCCAGCACCTGAGTATGCTGGACCGCTTGCATCTCGAGCAGCCCATGGAGAAGGCTGAAGACAGCGAGGAAGCCGCCATTATTCAAAACCGTGGCTTTGCCCATGAAGCGGCTTATCTAGAAAAAGCCAAGGCAGCAGCGGATACCTTCATCGATATCGCGCAGGCAGGTAAAACCCGAGATCAAAAAGTCGCGGCCACCATCCAAGCGATGGAGCAGGGGATTGATCTCATCTTCCAGGCCGCTTTTTACGACGCGCCGCTGGTGGGCTATGCAGATTTCTTGGTGAAGGTGAATACACCCTCAAAGCTGGGTAATTACAGTTACGAGATTATCGATACCAAGCTATCTAAAACGACCCGCGCCAAGTTCATCATTCAATTAGCATTCTATGCAGACCTGCTCGCGCGGGTTCAGGGTAGGGCGCCTATCCAAGTGCATATCGTGCTGGGGAATGGCAAGCAAGAGTCATTTCATCTGGATGACTATCGCTACTACTACCAGCACCTGAAGCATCGGTTCTTCGAGTTTATTCACCAAGCAGAGCAGCGCGGCATCAACACAGCGGCCGATGAATCTACGCCATTTCCTTGCGATAAATGTTCGCTCTGTCATTGGCGTGACCGCTGTAATGCCTGGTGGGATGAAACCGATCATTTAGTAAGAGTCGCCAATATTCAAAAAACCCATATCCACAAGCTGAATGCTGCCGGCATCCACACCATAGAGGCCTTGGCCAAGCTATCCCCAAATCAACGCATTGCCAAGATAGCGCCGCCCATACTCGCCCGCTTGCAGCATCAGGCCTCCTTGCAGCATCGCGCCAAGGTAACCGGAGACCGATTTGTAGAGTTGATCACGCCGCAGACGGCAGATGACAACCACGCCGGGCAACAACATATCAATGAAGTCGCCGAGATCGGCCCGCGGGGCTTTGCGCGCATGCCGCCGCCCTCGCCGAATGATCTGTACTTCGATATGGAGGGCTATCCTCATGTGGAGGATGGCCTTGAATATCTCTTCGGCCTTTACTACCTAGAACAAGGCACACCGGTATTCAAAGCCTTCTGGGCGCATAGCCGTACTGAGGAGCGGATCGCTTTCGAGCAGTGGGTAGACTTTGTGATGCAGCATCTGGATCGCTACCCTGAGGCGCACATCTACCACTACGCC
>JBIKUP010000294.1:0-2988 GCA_044347535.1 Burkholderiaceae bacterium | reverse complement strand
AGTGTTTAGACCCTGGAGGCATCTCCCGCTCTCCAGGGTTTTTTTCTGCTTGGGCTGGCTGCTCACCTTCGTCAAGGCTAGTCTCGAGTTGCAACAGACTGCAGATCTTGCGATCTGCCTCATCCAAACCGATACGCTTGAGTGCAGAGAATAGCTGCACAGAGAATGGCAGAGGCTGGCCGTGCTCGTCAACATAGCTGGCCAGAACGGTTCTGGCGAGTCGAATCGCGTCCGATTGCTCGTTGCGGTTGAGCTTATCCGCTTTGCTCAACAGACAATGGACAGGCTTGCCGGTTGGCGCAAACCACTCCAGCATCTCGAGATCAAGCTCGGTGAAAGGTCGGCGTGCATCCATGATCAGCACCAAGCCCACCAGCGGATCCCTGACCTGAACATAGCGGCCCAACAGCTGCTGCCAGTGATGCTTGGCTGTGCCGGCTACCTCGGCGTAGCCGTAGCCGGGTAAATCCACCACAAACGCCCGAATCTCTTCGGTGCGCGCAATGTCGCGCCGGTGCTGGCCAACATGGGCGCCACCAATCGAGAAATAGTTGATGTGCTGGGTACGGCCGGGGGTTTTAGAGGCAAATGCGAGCTTTTTTTGGTTGCAGAGCAGGTTGATCGCGGTCGACTTGCCCGCATTCGAGCGGCCGGCGAAGGCCAATTCCGGAACTTGGTATTTTGGCAAATCCTGAAGTCGATTCACGGTTGTGAAGAAGCGGGCTTGCCAGAGAATTGACATCGGGAGTGGGGCCGGCAAACGCGGCAGCTGTCGACAGGAGGGCGAAAAATCGCTGATGGGCATTGTAGTACAATGATGGGCTGTATTTCGCGACTAACCCAATCAATTATTGCCCGGGTGTTTGAATGAATCGAGTGCTCTCGTTGTGTTTGAAATTCCTCGCCGTTGCGCTGTGTTCGGTGCTTGTCACTGCACAGGCATCAGAACAAAAATCAGCCGCAGCAGACCCCGCCAAGGGCGCAGCGCTGTACTCAGGTGGTGACCCTGCGCGCGGCATTACCGCTTGCATCGCCTGCCATGGCGCAGAGGGCAATGCGGTTATCCCGCAAAACCCGAAGCTTGGCGGTCAACATGCTGCTTACCTCAAGAAGCAGCTGCATGATTTTCAGGGGCCAGATCGCAACAACGCCATCATGACCATGATCGCTAAAGCGATGACACCTGAGGATATCGACAATATCGCCGCCTACCTCTCCACGCAAAGAGCCACGCCGGGCGTTGCCAAGGTTAAAGAGACTGCTGAGCTGGGCCGCAAAATTTATCGCGCCGGCATCGCTGAAAAAAATATTCCTGCCTGCGCAGGCTGCCACAGCCCCAACGGTGCAGGTATTCCGGCGCAATATCCGCGTATCGCTGGCCAACATCAGGATTACTCGGTAACGCAGCTGACGAATTTCCGTGCTGGTACTCGTAGCAACTCTGCACAAATGACGGCCATCAGTAAACGACTCACTGATGACGAGATGAAAGCCGTCTCCGATTACATCACTGGTCTGCGGTGATTCGTTTCATCTCCCGATAAGCGGATCGCACGGGAGACACAAACCAATACGAGGGGTGGCCACAAGCCGCCCCTTTTTGTTTTATGCTGGCAACTATGGATACTCTCGACACAAGCCACCCATCATCCACCGCCACTACCCAGGGCATGCTGCTGACCAACCGTGGCCGCTTCGTGACCGAACTGGTCGAGCTGGTATCGTCCATGCGCTTTGCGATCAGCTTGTTGACCATTATCTCGATTGCCTCGGTGGTTGGTACCGTCGTGATACAGGGCGAGCCAATGCCGAACTACGTGAATCAGTTCGGTCCATTCTGGTTCGAGGTGTTTGCGCGTTTTTCTGTTTACTCGGTTTATTCGGCTTGGTGGTTCCTGCTGATCATGGCGTTTCTGGTCACCTCGACCTCGCTCTGCATTATTCGCAATGCGCCGAAAATGATCGCCGACATGAAGAGCTGGCGTGTGAATGTACGCGAACAGTCGCTTCGAAATTTTCATCATCATGCCGAGTGGTCATCGTCGCGTGCGATCGACCAGTTGGCGCGTGATTACACACAGCAGATCGCTGCTGCCGGTTATCAGGTGCGGCAAGTTCCCAAAGACGGCGCTGTTTTACTTAGCGCGAAGCAAGGCGCTGCCAACAAGCTCGGTTACATCTTTGCGCATTCGGCCATTGTCATCATTTGTGTTGGCGGGCTGCTTGACTCCAATTTGCCAATTCGCGCGCAGCAGTGGATGTTCGGAAAAGAAACCTTCAAGGGCAGCGGCGTGATCGCTGACATTCCGGAAAAGCACCGACTCGGCAACGGCAATATCACCTTCCGAGGCAATACCCTGATTCCCGAGGGGCAGAGCAGCAACACCACCATCCTGCAAATGGGCGATGGGGTGTTGATACAAGATCTACCTTTCTCGATTCAGCTGGAGCAATTCATCGTCGATTTCTACTCGACCGGTATGCCGAAGCTGTTCGCTAGTAACGTGATCGTGACTGATAAGGAGACGGGTAACAATTTCCGCGCCACGATTAAAGTGAATGAGCCGTTAATTTATAAAGGCCTCGCGGTATACCAGTCGAGCTTTGAAGATGGTGGTAGCAGCTTGAAGCTAGCCGGTTATCCCATGGCCGGATCCAGCCATGCGCAATTTCCGGTCGATGGGCAAGTCGGGAAAGCGTCGCGTCTTGCTGGCAACGATGGTGATTACACCATTGAGTGGTCGGGCTTCCGTCCGTTCAACGTTGAGAATATGGCGGGTGATACACGTTCGGTGAAGCAGCCCAAGGGCTTCAATGAGAATCTCGAGAAGCACTTAGGGGCAGCCGCCAATCGCGAGCGTGGCAAGGACCTTCGTAATGTGGGCCCGAGTGTTCAATACAAACTGCGCGATAAAACGGGTCAGGCACGCGAGTTCAGCAATTACATGATGCCGGTAACCATCGACGGTGAAGAGGTATTTCTTGCTG
>JBIKUP010000013.1:0-11400 GCA_044347535.1 Burkholderiaceae bacterium | reverse complement strand
TGGTCACTGCGAGATCGTGTTTGACAACGTACGGGTACCTGCATCGAACATGCTGCTGGGTGAAGGTCGCGGCTTCGAAATCGCCCAGGGTCGTTTAGGGCCAGGACGCATTCATCACTGCATGCGTGCCATTGGCACTGCCGAGCGCGCGCTGGAGTTGATGTGCAAGCGACTCGATTCGCGCGTTGCCTTTGGCCGCAAAATCTCGGAGCAAGGTGTGTGGCGCGAGCGTATCGCCGAGTCACGCATCATGATCGACACTGCACGCCTGCTGGTACTCAAAGCTGCCTACATGATGGACACCGTGGGCAACAAGGTAGCGAAAACTGAAATCGCCATGATCAAGGTACTAGCACCCAATGTAGCGCAGCAGATCATCGACTGGGCGATACAGGCCCATGGTGCCGGTGGCGTGTCGGACGATTTCCCGCTGGCGCAGTTGTGGGCGCATAACCGCACATTACGCCTTGCAGACGGCCCGGATGAAGTTCATCGCAACGCAATCGCTAAACTAGAGCTGGCAAAGTACCTTAGTCTGCCAGGTTAATTCCTCCAACTTCCCATCACAAGACCATGATTGATGTCTACTCCTGGCCCACACCCAATGGCCACAAGATTCATATTTTGCTAGAAGAATGCGGCCTTCCCTATCGCGCGCATGCCATTGATATTGGTGCCGGTGATCAGTTCACGCCTGAGTTCCTAGCCATTTCGCCGAACAATAAAGTACCGGCAATCGTCGACCCCAATGGCCCGGATGGCAAACCGATGTCGCTGTTTGAATCCGGAGCGATTCTGGTGTATCTCGCCAGCAAAGTGAACCGCTTTCTTGGCGATACTGATCGCGAGAAGTTTACTGTGCTGCAGTGGCTGATGTGGCAGATGGGTGGCTTTGGACCAATGCTCGGTCAGGCGCACCACTTCCGTATCTACGCGCCGGAAAAAATCGAGTACGGTATTCAGCGCTACACCAACGAAGCAGCCAGACTGTACGGCGTGCTCGACAAGCAGCTTTCGCAGCATCGCTACATCGCCGGTGATAGTTACACCATTGCGGATATCGCTACCTTCCCTTGGACACGTTCCACGCAAAACCAAGGCATCGACTGGGCACGCTACCCCCATGCGAAACGCTGGCATGACGAAATCGCGGCGCGGCCAGCCGTTCAACGCGGTGTTCAGGTACTCGCCGATCTGCGCAGGCCGCTGATTGATGACAAGGCAAAGGCAGTGCTATTCGGCGCGGAGCAGTACAAGGCGCGGTAGATTTACCCGACTGTGCTGGCGGCGTTCAGAGGTACTGCCGCAGCACCACCTCTGCCACACACACTGGCTTGTCTCCACCCTCTTGCTCCGCGGTGTACTGCCAGACGGTTTGCACGCAATCCGTCAAGCGCTCGAGTGCCAGCAGCGAGAATCGCGCACGCATGCGCTGCCCGGTGCGCATCGGCGCCGGAAAGCGAATCTTGTTGGCGCCGTAATTGATGCTCATGCGACAAAACCGCACATCAATAGTCGACTCCAGAAATTTTGGCAGTAGCGATAGAGTCAAGTAACCATGCGCAACCGTGCCGCCAAACGGCGACTGCTGCGTGGCACGCTCAACATCCACATGAATCCACTGCGGATCATCGGTTGCCTGTGCAAACAGGTTGACCCGATCTTGTGTAATCGTGGCCCACTCGGATACAGCAACCTCAGTCCCAAGCGCGGCCTCAAGCGCCTCAACGCTATCAAATATTTTCATTGTTTTTATGTATGACGGGCGTCACCTCACGCCCGGAAGTTCAGGGCCCGGACAAGCCGGGCCGTATATCAGTCAATATAGGAGTGGAAGGGATCCGGGTGACGGACCTGACCGGACTGACTGCTGACCGGCATGTTGCTGCATGCAGCCAGCAAGGCAAGCGCCAGAATAGCAAACAATTTCTTCATCGCTTTCCTCACTTTCAATCAAAGGTTGAAGTTTCGCAGCGTCAGCGCGGCGGATGCCACGAACAAGTCTGCGGTCTGAGCATCTTGCATCACGATAGTTTCATCGAAACGCGAATACCAGATATCACGCCAACTAACATCCAGCGATACTCGTCAATCACAGCTTGGCACGAGTTCAGCATATCAGAAGCGCAGATCAGAGCAGCCTGAGTACCGCATCAATCAGCAATGAATCGCGGTTACTTATGCTAGGTCAAGCAAATCAGGGGGGAGTTTTCTTGGCGCTAACTGAGCGAAATCTGCGTCAAAAAACTTTCGGCACGCCACTCGGCAAGTTCTTTCTCATTTGCATTGAGCCGCTTCAAACAAAGTGTTGCGGATGATTTCGCCAGCGCGTAACCAGCGAGTTCACTGATCCGATACCACTGATATGCACGTACATCATCCTGCTCAATACCCTGACCATGCGCACATAAAAATCCAAGATTAAACGCCGCCTTGGCGTGGCCTTTTTCAGCGGCCTGCTGATAGCATTCCGCCGCCGCCTCGAAGTCTTGCATCGTACCTAAGCCCTGAGCATGCATCTGACCTTGCTCAAACAAAGCCTCGATATCACCTTGCGTTGCAGCCTTGTGAAACCATTCAAACGCCATTTTCAGGTGCGGCACAGTATCCCGATGGGCCGTTGAAGTACGCGATCCCGATCGACCTACCTCACCGGCTTTACACAATTGGCCAAGCCGAAACTGCGCCCGTACCTGACCATGATTCGCCGCCGCTTTGAACAAGGCAATTGACTGATCGTGCGTCGCCGCCCGCTGAAACAATACCTCGGCCAGTTCATACTCCGCATCGGCATAGCCCTGCTCGGCTGACATATTCAGCAAACTCAGGCCTTCTTCCGGTTGCCGCTTAACGCCCTGTCCTGTGAGGTAAGCCAAGCCAAGCAGCATCTGCGCTCGTGGATGACGAAACGCCAAAGCACGTCGATACCACTCCGAGGCCATTTCGGGATCGATATCGACACCACGGCCTTTGGCGAATGCCTCACCCACAGCGACCAATGCATCGGCATCATCGTCTGCAAGGGCCGTTTTGAAGGCACGTGCTGCGTGGGGAAATTCTTCAGCCAGTACGAGCGCTTCCTTGACCTGCGCGCGAGTCAACTCACTAGCCACCATCTCGAGATTACGTGCCGCACGCGGCTCGTCGCGACCAACGCCCAGCTTCAACCACATCGCCGCGCGCATGCGATCCACTGGCCGCCCCTCGCCGCGCATGCTCATTAGCCCGAGCTGAAAAAAAGCGGCGCGCTTACCCATCAAAGCTGCCAGCATGAACAGCCGAAGCGCCGCACGAAAATTGACCCGTACACCCTCGCCCATTCGAAACACGTACGCGCGCTCGTACAACGTATCGGCATCGATATTGGGTAGATCGTCGAGGGTTTTCTCGATCGCTTTCATCAGATGGTCAAGCAAACAGGATGAAGTGAGTATACGTGGGCGATGCGGGCGATGGCGGGTAAGCAACAGCGTATAGCACCTTGCTAACGCAAAAAATGACTTAGTTTCTTGGACGAAATACCGAACCAACACCTCGTGATACTTGATCACCCACAGACCACTACAAAGCCCGTCAGCAGATAATCGATATGTATCTATTGGGGCCTTACTAATGAGCCAACAGTTCGAACATGTGTCGATCGACAAGCACGCGAATATCTATTTTGATGGTAGCGTGATTTCCTACAACTTGCGGTTTCCCGACCATGCCCGAAAAACCATCGGCGTGATCCTGCCAGCCACCGTCAAGTTTGCAACCGACGTACCCGAGATCATTGAGATCGTGAGCGGAAAGTGTCGGGTACGAATTGGCAACGCGGATGAGTGGCACAGTCATGAGGGCGGCCAGCGCTTTCAGGTGCCCGGCCAATCCAGCTTCGAGATTGAGGCCATCGAGCCGGTTCACTACGTCTGCCACTTTAGCAACTGAGCTAGCCGGGAAGCAGCGGTGCGGGGTTAATCTCCTACCGTCCCACGAGGACCCGTCCTAAATCGCCGACCATCTGCGGCTCTTGTCGTCGATTGAGCGTCATCGCCTGCTTGCCGACCATCTCCAGAATATAGGTCTGCAGCTCTGCGGCGGTAATCTTGCCATCACGGTTCTCGTCAGCATCGCCTTCCATACCTTTCATTAGGTAGTAGCTGAAAATACCGTGCTTCAGATCCGGGCTAGATGAAGCAATTTGATCCGGTGCCGACGCAGTAAATACCGTGAACTCGCTCGGGAAACTCGCAGTAGTAGAACTGAGTGCCAGTGGTCGCGCGCTGGCGATGAGCGTGTCGCCGGTACGAATCTGTCCGCTATAGCAAGCGTCCATGAACATGGTGACCGACTTGGGCTTCACCGCTTGCAGAGCCGCGATGATTTCTTGTTGATTAAGCGCAGTTTTTGCGATGAACTGACGATCTGCACCCTGCGGCAGAATATACAAACTCTTGCCATCCTCGCCCGGCAAGCCATGCCCGCTGTAAAACACATAGACATCCGTCTTTGATTTTTTTACTTTCACCGGCAACCAGTTCTGGAATGCGGCCAAGATCTCTACTTCATCTGCCTGCTCATCCAGCATCAACTTGATATTTTCTGGGCGCACGCCGAGTGCCCGGATCGCATAATCATAAAAAGCACGCGCATCCTCATTCGCAAACTCAGCTTTCGGTACGCGCTTGTAGTTTTGAATACCGATAATGATGGCCACTGCATCTGATGCCGGGCGTGTGCGTACGTTCGCGGGATTGAGACTGACGAAGCGCGGCGATGAGTCTGCCAAGGTGCGACTAACAGTGATGATTCTGCTGTCGGTATTGCCAAACACATCGGTCGCTACAATCTTAAAATTGGACGTCTGTGCCGCACGTGCGACTCGTTTGATCTGATAGACACCATCAGCACGGCCACCTTCTTCGATACCATCGATTTTCAGTGAGGCGGTATCGGCGTTCGCCTGTATCGTGATCGAGAAACCGCCCTCCGGATCGGGCTGAGTATGTGACACCTGCAAACTCAAACGCTGAGTCGCGCGAGCCTGCTCACGCTGCCGCTTATCCTCGTCGAGACGACGCCGCTCTTCAGCAAGCTGCTGACGTTCGCGGTCGATTTCATCGCGATCCCGATTTCTGGCATTGCCATTGGCGTTATTCGGCAAAGTGACCTTGGCCTCTCGAACGAACTTGTCGTTCTCCCAGATACCTTCCATCTTCTTGCCATCCACAAAGGTAAAAATACCTTTGCCACTACGCTTAACACCCTTGAACTCACCAACATAGCGGTCACCATTGGCGTAGGTATACGTACCCTGCCCCATCGGTTTACCGTCCTTGTAATCACCGACGTACTTATCACCATTGCCGTAGGCATACGACCCGAACCCATTCAGCAAGCCGTTGCGCCATTCACCTTCCAGCACATCGCCTTTGTAGTCTTTTTCTAATTCGATGCGATAACGCCCCCAGCAGTTATGCCATTTTGCGAAACGCTCAAGATCTGTTTTCTTGGAAGCATCCGGGCGTGGACACGGCGGCAATGCACTGGCATTGGATTGGCTTGGCTCCATCTGAACCTGATCAAGGTCCAGCCCGTACCGGCTAAGAATCAATGGCACATCGATTTTGGTTTCGCGCGTGAATTTGTCATTCACCCAAAAACCCTCTTGCCGGCGACCATCAATAAAGCTGTAAATCCCCTGACCATTACGAAGTCCGTCTTTGAACTCACCAACGTATTCGTCACCATTCGCCCACCGATAAGCGCCGGCGCCACTGACTCTGCCGTCTTTATAACCGCCAATGAATTTGTCGCCTTTATTGGCGTTATCGGCTAAGTAGAAATAGGTGCCAATACCATTCGGCTTATCGTCTTCATACTCGCCGATATGTCGATCACCCGAAATATAGAAATAAGTGCCCGGCCCGCTACGCTTACCCTGCTTGAATTCGCCGACATATCTATTGCCATCGTTCCAGGTATAGGTACCCTGTCCGTGGAAGTAACCGTCCTTAAACTCTCCGGCATACTTATTCCCGCTTGCGTAGGAGTAAGTGCCCTTGTTAAAAAGCCCACCGTCGCGCCACTCGCCCTCGAGAATATCGCCTTTGTTTTCTTTGTTGAGCTCAACCCGATAGCGGCCCCAACAGTTATGGAACTTGGCGAATCTCTCTGAATCGGTGTTCTTTGAAAAATCCGGCCTTGGGCAAGGCGGAAGGTTATTCACATTACTTGTTTGCGCCTGTGCAGCGAAGGCAGCACAAAGCAATGTCAGAGCAACTAATGCCCGACTCGTGAAATTACCAATGGGTGAATGCAGAATCATGCTGGCGCCAGAAATTCCTAAATCCCGGGTGGGTCTTGCGCCGCCCAAGGCCAGCAGGGTGTTGACTATTGCTTAGTATTTATCCCGCCCAGCCGATCAGCGCTGCCTAAGAATACAGTAGGTAACCACACCCCAAACAGCAGCCTGATGGCTTACCGAGGAAATTAGCTGATTAGCGCCGAGTGAATCGGTTTGCCCAGCGATAAATCGCTGTACGGATAACTGATCATTTTCCAAAACGATAACCAACTGGTTTTCAGCAGGCTTTGCCGAACGGTCAACCACCAATAAATCGCCAGTTTTCAGGCCATATGCCTCTGCAGCTGGATCACGCACCGGGAAAATCACGGTTGATGTTGGATCAGTAATCAGCAAATCATCCAGCGTGACAGGCTGCTGACTAGCTTCGGATACGCCAGAAATATCCCTTCCATTATCGAGACGCTGGACGTTCGATAAATTCAGGGCTAGGCTTTCGGACAGATCGGACATGGGCCAAGATTACTGTATATTCATACAGCCATCAAGCCCATGGAATAATTATTCTTATAACAATAAAATGCCAGGCTCGATTCAATAGCAGTCATGGCTAATCGTTAGAGCTTATTTATTCGGAGGTGGACAATGAAAATGGCAACTGCATCTTTATTGATTCTTATGCTCGCGCTAATGACGGGCTGTTCCAATAAGTTTGATGAGTGCGTGGCAAAGGAGAAAGAGTCCTACCGCTCGCGTAACCCTGGCGCTAGCTATGGCCAGGTTCAAACCAAGCAAGACGAATTCGAGATGCTGTGCTCGAGCTTCAAAGGTAAATAATCCATCATGAAACAATTCTTGCTGGGTCTCTTAATTACATTATTCATGTCAACTGCAACTGCACACCCGCAAGACAATCTGACGCCGGAAGGCCTGATGCACTACTACGTACAAGTGCTCAATGATGAAAACCTTCCGGCGCTTCAAGACGTGTATCACTTCCCGCACCTGAAACTAGTGGCTGGAAAACTAACCGTCATAGACGACCCGAAGATACCCGTCATTGATATCGATGGCCTGAAAAAAAGTGGCTGGAAGTATTCGACGATAAAAAGCGTCAAAGTACTCAGCCAAGGTGATAACGCTGCCCTGATTGAGCTGAACTTTTCTCGCTTTGACGCACAAGGCAAAGAATTGCTCAACCAAACGACCTTCTACAATCTCACGAAAAATAAAGGCTACTGGCAAATTCTCAGTATCCACTCGATGGGCTCGCTCGCTGGCGTAAAAACGAAGTAGCGTTTCTCGTTCCGCCCCTGCGAATCGCGCGCATGTACCAATACCCTCAGGCGCCCATGTTCCGCTTCGTAATGTCTCGCATGGTTTTTTTTCTGCTGCTCATGATGAGTCTGCCGTCCTTTGCGGCATGGCAGTTTTTGGGCGCAACATCTGATGGCACCGCTTATTTGATTGACCCTTCAACCAAAAAAAACAAGGGTCAACTCATCGAGATGCACACCATGCAAAATCTGCGCAGCGCTCGACTCGTCAATGGCCAAAAATTTCGATCGGCAGTTGGCCAAACGCTTTATAACTGTGCAGACAGAACCAGCGCGACCACCTTGATACGGCAGTTCTCTGGTGAACTCGGGGAAGGCAAGGTCGTTAGCTCTTTCAAGCAAAAGCCCAACGAGATTATTTGGGATGCAATTCTGCCGAATACCATCTTGGAAAAAGAGTGGCAAGCGGCGTGTACAGCAGGCTGAGTTTGACTACCGAGGCTATTGGCTCACCTTACCGTCGCTAGACAGAAGTTTTTCGCATCTGCAGAACCAATGCTGTAGCAATAGCTAGTTTGTCGTTTGACCTGAGCCAAACAGAGATTTTTTGTATCGGACTCTTGCACGGAATAACAGTAGGAGTCTTGCGGCTTAACGATCGCCAAGCAATGATTGCGCGTATCGGAATTTCGAATAGCGTGGCAGTAGGACTCGCCAGCATGCACAAGACAAACCTCAAGGACCAGCAAGAATGTGAGCACGAAGAATCGCATCGTGGTTCTCATTTCAAAAATAAAAGCATCCCGCCAACCGCGAGCAAGGCATACAGAAACGCAAATATTCTAATGTTCTGCCGAATGACGCTAGCATCAACTTTCTTTACCTTCCAGAGGTAATAAGTATGAACAACTGGCGAAAGCAGAATCACACCAAATTCAATCAGCAGTTCGATTCGTTCGCCTGTCATGGGTCTCTAGCAGATTATTGTTGATTGCATGGGCCGATTCCAGATCTGGCCAGAAACCTTAGCGCTGCATAAGGATGATTTTACGCGGTCAGCCGTCTAATGCTAACCGACTTAATTGCCAATTCAATAACCCTACAAAACCGCCGAGCTGCCGCGCCAGCCGACCGCAATATCGCGCCAAATCCACCGAAATATACGAGTTAAGACCGCAAGAGACTTCACAACGGCGCCAATGTCACCTAAATTAGGCGCATGGAACCGGCGGCGCCACCCTACGAGTTCCCATCCGCTTGATCTGCAAAGCTAAGCGAACTAAAACCAGCAGTAATTGAATTCGAAGTACCTAATGAGAGGATGGAAATGAGCGCGATTAATTTAACACTAGAGCAGTTCCGCTCAGTCATGCTCGCGGCTGGCTATGCTGAAGTAATAGAACGTAGCTGGGAACCCAACACCAAACTCGATGAGCATACCCATCCGTTTGATGCCAATGCCATCGTCGTCAGCGGGAATTTTTGGCTGAGTGTGAATGGCGGTGAACCGCAACAATTATCAGCAGGTGACACATTTCATGTAGTCGCTAATACGCCCCACTCGGAAGAATATGGACCGGAAGGCGCCACCTACTGGGTAGCTCGGGGGAGCGAAGCCAAGCACTAAGCCGTTTATTGACCGAAGCTTTGAGTAGGTAGTCGTTGTTTGAGTTTTATCGCCCAAACAACATCTTTGATGTCATCTTTAAGGAGAAAAACCATGAAGAAACTACTCCTCGCATTCGTTGCACTACTCGTATTGAATACTGGTTCTGCGCTGGCAGAAACCAAGGGATATGATCAAAAGACGGTCATAGATAATGATCGCGTCAGAGTGATGATTGTCACTTGGAAGCCGGGTGCAGAATCACCTAGCGTGGCCAGAGAGCTCGACAGAGTTGTTCATGCCGTCAAAGGCGGCACCATCGTCAGAAAATATGAGGATGGCACCACAAAGCAATTCAGCTATAAAGATGGCGATGTCGTGTACGCAGATAAACCGGAAGACAAACAAAAGTATTCAATCAAAAATGTCGGCAAAAACACCATAGTTTTACAAGCGACATTCTTGAAGTAATTCAGACACTCAGACGTTGAACCCCGCACCGAGCGCAATCTACAGCCAGCAGATTGCGCGTCGGTGGTGGGATGGGGTGGTCTCGTGTATCGGGTTTGGATCCGCCCTGCCTCCTACAATAGCCGCTACCGAATAAACTGCCGCACATAATCCTCACCGAGCCCGCAGGCTTCATAATGCTTGACTGCTGCATCGATTTTTGTAAAAACGTCTTCATGCCTGATCGGCTTCCCGTCCTCGTCAAGGTAGGTATAAGCGCCGGTCACATGGAATAAGGTAATCATCTCGGTGACGTCTTCAGGTACATACAGGGTATGCACCTCGCCGGGAATCTCGTGCGCATAAGAACCTTCAATCGCAGTCCAGTCGTGCTCCAGGTAATACCAGCGGCCTTTGAGAACAAAGGCATGCACCGGGCCGTCATGACGATGACGTGACAGAACGCCACTTTTCCGGACCCGCAGAACATTCACGAAATACCCCTGCGTGACATTCAAGATCAGCGGCCTGAACCAGACATTGGGCGCCTGCGGTACCCACTCACGCTCGTCCGAGGGTAGCGCGTCCGGCACAACCAGATCTTTCACCGCAAAGCGCGGGATTGGTGTTTTGAAGCCAACCAGACTCGCGGGATGGGTACGGGCGGTGGAATGAGACATTCGCGGATTCCTTACTAATGAAGATTAAACACCAGCATTGTTGGCAACAAGTATAGGGTAAGCCCAACTACCGCATAGAGCGAAGAGTAGCCAGATAATTTGCAGGGGAATTTAAAAAATGGCCGGTTTTATACCCTTGCATTCAAGCATACCGGTTCCACACCCTGCTATTTTCTGTATTATCGGCGGGTACGCTTTATCTCAGAAGGTAAATTATGAAACGTTTAATTCTTGTATTGCTAATCAGCCTCGCTGGCGTAGCGTCGGCCGCTGAACAAATGCCGCTTGCTTCCGGCCAACAGCTAAAAAACGCGATTGCGGGTAACACGGTACAAGGATCCATGGATGGAGCCGGCCGATATACCGAGTTCTATGCAAAAGATGGCACCGTGCGAAGCAAGGACTATCAGGCGAAATGGTCGATCGAAGGCGATCAAATGTGCTGGGTCTATGAAGGTCAGCCCAAAGATTGTTGGCGCGCCACCATCAAGGGCAATAGCGTCAAATGGGTGAAGGACGGCAAAGTTCAAGGAACTGGCACTATCGTTCAAGGTAATAGCAATCGCTATTAATCGCGTCTGAGCTAGCAGCGGTTGCGTTGCCAGTCGATTGAGAGCGTATGGGCTCGTTGAATATCGCTGGATCATATGAGCTCTGATGATCCAGCTTAACTTATTAAAAAGTGACCATATGGCGGATGTCCTGCGAATTCAGGACAACTGCTATACCGAGATCGAACCTGAATCACGCGAGTCACTTCAGGCAAAGATTCTAGCCTCCCCCAGCACTTGCCTGATCGCTGAATCCAGCGAAGGCGCGGTCGGGTATCTGATCGCTGTACCTATTGTTTACCCTCACCTCCCTACTCTCAACGCCCCAACGTTTGAGCTATCAGCAGATGCAGATACGCTCTACATCCATGATCTAGCCATTCACGGTGCAGGACGCGGAAAAGGTGTCGCCCAGACCTTAGTGCGAGCTTCAATCGATGCAGCGAAGCGCAGCGGATTGTCACGCGCCTGTCTAGTGGCGATTCAAAACTCTCAAAGTTTCTGGGAGCAGTTCGAGTTTGAAGTAGTAGCGGAACCGGCCGATGAG
>JBIKUP010000012.1:0-11436 GCA_044347535.1 Burkholderiaceae bacterium | reverse complement strand
CGGCGAAGGCGGCGCAGGTACTTTTTCTGATGGCAAGCTATGGACTCAGGTCGGCGACCCCAAGCACTACGGGCGCAAGGTGCTGGAAGAGTTTGTTAAAGCCGATGCGCCGCCTGAAATCCTGTACGTTAGCAAGCCGCACATAGGAACCTTCCGACTCGTCAAGATGATCGAGTTGATGCGGGGAGAAATTGTTTCGCTGGGTGGCGAGTTCAGGTTCGAGCAAAAAGTTGATGGACTCGATATTGTTGATGGCCAGTTACGCGCGGTGCATCTTTCCAATGGCGACAAGCTGCCGACCCGCCACGCCATCCTCGCAATCGGCCATAGCGCGCGCGACACGTTCCAGATGCTGCATGACGCGGGCGTCTTCATGGAAGCCAAACCGTTTTCGATAGGCTTTCGTATCGAGCATCCGCAGTCACTGATTGATCGTGCACGCCTCGGCAAGTTTGCCGGTCATGCCATGTTGGGTGCCGCTGATTACAAGCTGGTACATCACGCGAGCAATGGTCGGTCGGTGTACAGTTTTTGTATGTGCCCTGGCGGCACGGTCATCGCGGCGACGTCCGAAGTCGGGCGAGTGGTGACCAATGGTATGAGCCAATACTCGCGCAATGAGCGTAATGCCAATGCTGGCATCGTGGTGGGTATTACGCCAGAGGATTACCCCGGTGGGCCCCTCGCAGGTATTGATTACCAGCGTGAGCTCGAGTCGCGAGCGTTTCAGCTCGGTGGGGGCGACTACAGCGCGCCGGGTCAGCTGGTGGGTGACTTCATACGACAACGGCCATCACAGTCTTTCGGTAGCGTGCTGCCGTCTTATAAGCCAGGGGTTCGATTAGGTGATTTGGGGCCCTCGCTACCCACCTTCGCTATTGAAGCAATACGCGAGGCACTGCCGGCATTTGATCGGCAGATTCAAGGCTTTGCCTTGGAAGACGCTGTACTGACCGGGGTCGAGACCCGAACCTCTTCACCGGTCAGAATCCGCCGCGGCCACGACCTGCAGAGCGTCAACACCCGTGGACTGTTCCCCGGCGGGGAGGGCGCAGGCTATGCGGGCGGGATCATGTCAGCGGCGATTGATGGGATTCGTGTCGCCGAGGCCGTGTCCCAGTCAATCGTCGAGAATCAATCGCTAGCGGCATAAAAAAACGGACCGCATCGCGGCCCGTTTTTATTGGCATCAGCTACCGCTGAAGTTACTTCTTTGCGCGGCCCGGCTTGGCTGCCGACATCTGGCTGCTGATTTCTTCGAAGCCGCTTTCCATAGTCGCCAGCGCCTGCTTGCTACCTTTGACCATCTGCTCGATGGCGGCGTTGGTGTTGGCAACGCTGGCTTTCAGCAGTGTGATTACATTTTCCGAACCAGCCGGAGCAGATTTCGACATTTCGTCGATCAGCTGATTGATCTGGCGGGTGCTCTGACCGATGCGAGTTTCGGTCGCGCTGGTGAATTCTGCTTGTGCTTTGGCCATGATCGACGCCATGTGACGCGCATAGGCCAGCGCTTTTTCTGCGCCGGGTTGTGCCTGTGCTGACGTTGCGTCGATCAGTGCTTGTGGGTCTTTCGCCGCCAGCATCTGCGCGGCCGCCGCTGAGGTTTGCGACAGCGATTCTTTGGCGGTTGCAATATTCAGTTCAACCAGTGCGGTGACGCTGTGCAGAGCCTGGTTGGCCAGTTCGTGCATTGCCTTCAGTTGAGCGTCGATAGAGTTCTTGGCAACTTTGCTGAGTTCTTCTTGATTTGCGAGCATGTGATTCTCCTTGAATTCGGTGAATTAAGCGGCCATTGTGCGCCGCAACAAACCGGATTTTACTGCCGAATCTGGGGAAGTCAAGCAGTTTTTGTGCGCCGCATCAAAGAATCCATCCGCGAATACTTCCGGGATTGCGGGTGACACTTTCCTCGCAGGGCACCCGCCCGGTAGGAATCTGCTTGGTCGATAGCGCGGCTTAACCCTCGCCCAGCGCAAGTTGGCGCAAATGGCCACAAATAAAGGTGAAAAGAAGTAAGTAACGGTGAATAGCCAGAAGATGTGCCGGGGTGGTTCGCGCTTTAGGCGACGTTACCCTCGCGTGCTCGCCGCCAAGCCTCAATCAGTTCGCGCGCGACGGGGGCAAGATCGTCGAGGGGAAAAGTCGCGGCGCGATGGAAGATCATCAGCGCATACACATCGGCCAGTGCGTTCACTTCTGCCGACAGGGCGCGCTCCTCCCCTTGGGAGGGCCGCATGCGGCGCCAGTAGTTAATGGCTTGTTCGAGTTCGGAGAGTGTCAGGTTCACGCCGCCATTTTACCGGCGCTTGGCTCAGAAGCAGAGCCACAATTGATTCGCGACCGAAACCACGAAGTTTGGACGCAGGTAGCTCATAAAGGCGGTCGCCGCGACGGCTGCGAGAATCAGGCCGAGCAAGCTAAGGCGCAGCCGGGGTCTCATTCAGTCTGCGGCTCGCGCTTTACCGCGGCCTCGCTAATCGGCAGGTTAAGCGCGCAAGCGGCAAGGCCAAGTGCGATCGTGATAAGCCAGACGGTGTCATAACTGCCTTGCACGGTGTAGAGGTAACCGCCGAGCCAGACACCCGAGAAACTCCCCAGCTGGTGCGAGAAAAAAACAAAGCCCGACAACATCGACAGATGGCGCACACCAAACATACTGGCAATTACGCCATTGGTCAGCGGCACTGTAGACAACCACAGCAGCCCCATAGAAGCCGCGAATAAATAGACAGATGTCGGTGACAAGGGCGAGAAAACGAAGACGCTAATGATGAGCGTGCGCACAAGGTAAATGGCGGCAAGCAAGCGCGGTTTCGGCAGCCTACCGCCCAGTTGGCCTGCCATGAAAGACCCGAAAATATTGAATAAACCAATCAACGCTAGCGCCACAACCGCCACTTGCGGATCGAACACGCCGCGATCTTTTAAATACGACGGCAGATGCACCCCGATAAACACCACCTGGAAACCGCAAACAAAATAGCCCGCCACCAGCAATCGAAACGGTCGGTGTGCGAATGCCTCGCGCATTGCTTCGGAAATACTTTGGGATGCCATGCCGGGACTTGGCAACTCGGGAGGCTCACGCAGCATGAACGACAGCGGAATCATCAGCACCACGACCGCCGCAGCTAAGCAATACAAAGCACCTTGCCAGCCAGTATTCGCTATCAAGAGCTGTTCTACTGGCACCATCGCAAATTGTCCAAATGAGCCAGCTGCACCAAGCACACCAAAAGCCCATGAGCGTTGGGCAATCGGCGCGGTGCGACCAACCACACCCGACAAAGCACCAAATGCAGTGCATGACAGCCCTGCCCCAATCAAGACACCAGACCCAATCACAAAGACCGAAGGCTGAACAGCGCTGGCCATCGCCAGCAGCCCACCCATGTAAAGCAAGGCACCGAGCAAGACCACACGGGGGGCGCCAAAGCGATCTGCTGCCATACCAGCCACTGGCCCGAAAACACCCCACATCAGATTCTGTAGTGCCATCGCCAGTGAAAAGGTATCGCGTGCCCAATCATGATGCTGTGACACTGGTTGCAGCCAAAACCCAAACCCATGACGCACGCCCATGGCCAACGACAAGATGATGCCGCTGGCGAGCAGCACCGTCGTTAGGCGCGTAGATTCAGTCGCTTGGCGCATGAGGGTAAAGAGATGTCCGCACTGAATGATTCAGCTGATCGTGGATGGTTGCCGCGCGAACGCAAGCGCTGGCAACGAGGGATTTAGGCGGCCTTTTTTGCGACTGCTTTTTTTGCAACCACTTTCTTTGCTGCGACTTTCTTCGCGGCGGGTTTTTTTGCAGCGGTTTTTTTGGCGGCTACCTTCTTGGCCGGTGTTTTACTCGGAGCAGCTTTCTTTGCCGGCGCCGCTGGCGTCAGTTTTTTTGCCGCGGCACGTGAGCCGGTTTTCGCTTGAGCGGCGCCTTCTTTGCCTGCTTTCGGCTTGCGCTCTTCAAATTCGAAACTGACTTTGCCATCCGCGCCGCGCGCTAGATAAGCCTTGAACGGGCGACGTGTCCGCTGCGAAACGAATCCAGGTAGCAGATCGGTGCGACCCTCGTTCAAGAGTTTCACCATTTGCTCGGGCAAAATCTCTTGTTGCAAGATGATGCGGCCGCTGCGGAAATCACAGGCCTTAGGTCTGGCAGCGGTTTTCTCGCAAACATAAGCCAGGCCCATCTCGTAAACGCCGCTGCCGCACTTCGGGCAAGCGCCCAACGGTGTTTGAGCCGAGAAGTCGACAGGTTCTGCAGACTCGTCGTCGAGATTGCTTTGCCCAAAATCAAACTCAAGCTTGTAGTTGCTGGCGTCTGCGTCGTGAGAGATCTTCAGAATTGCGGCGAAAGGCCGACCCATCTTGGAACGAAAACCTTGAAGCGGGCCAATCGTGCGCTGAGCAAGCAGTTCTTCAACTTCAGGGACTTCGAATTGCCGACCACCGGGTACTTTGCTGATAGAGAACTCACACTTCGTGCAGGCAAAGCGGCGGTAGTTTTCTTTCACAACACCACCACAATTCGGGCACGGTGTCGCTAGCGTTGCATAGTCACCGGGGATGGTGTCGTTGTCGTATTCTTTTGCGCGCTTGACGATGGTCTGCGTCATCTGCGCGATCTCGCGCATAAAAGCTTCACGACTGATCTCGCCGCGCTCCATGCGCGCCAATTTCGATTCCCATTCGCCTGTCAGCTCGGGTGCTGTTAATTCAGCCACGCCTAAACCACGCAGCAGCGTCATCAGCTGAAAGGCTTTCGCAGTCGGAATTAACTCGCGACCTTCGCGGATCAAATATTTTTCGTTCAGTAGCCCTTCGATAATGGCTGCTCGTGTGGCTGGCGTACCCAGACCTTTGCCGGCCATCGCATCGCGCAACTCTTCATCATCGACAAATTTGCCCGCGCCTTCCATCGCCGATAACAGCGTGGCTTCCGAATAGCGCGCTGGTGGTTTGGTCACCAAGGCATGCGGCTCGATCTTATCGGTCTTGACCTTTTCGCCGGCCGCGACAGCGACCAAGGTGCCGCTAGTCTCACCCTCTTTTGCGTTCGGGTCGACCGCTTCCTTGCCGTACACCGATAACCAACCGGGCGTGGTCAAGATTTTGCCCTCGGTCTTGAACTGGTGGCCTGATACCTCGGTGAAGCGTGTAGTCACCAAGTACTCAGCAGCGGGAAAGAAAATCGCCATGAAGCGTCGAACCACCAAGTCGTAGAGCTTTTGCTCTGGTTCTGACAAACTCTTTGGCAGCTGGCCGGTCGGAATGATCGCAAAGTGATCACTGATTTTCGTATTATCGAAAATACGCTTGTTCGGCTTGACCCAGTTCTTATTCAGTATCTGCGCGGAGAATGGGTAGTAGTTATTGATCTCGCCCAGCGACTCCAACGTCTGCTTGACTGTGCCGAGATAATCTTCGGGCAGGTGCTTAGAGTCGGTACGTGGATACGTCAGTACCTTGTGCCGCTCATACAGCGCCTGCGCCAGCCCGAGTGTGTTTTTGGCAGAGAAACCGAAACGTGCGTTCGCTTCACGTTGCAGACTCGTGAGGTCGAACAGTGCCGGCGCCATTGAAGTGCTCGGTTTTGATTCTTCACTCACATTGCCGGGCTTGCCGCGGCAGGCGGCGACGATCGAATCTGCTGCGGTCTTGCTCCACAGCCGTTCGGCGCGCTGCTCCGGATCCGTCTCGTCTTTTTTGAATTTGGTATCTAACCAGCGACCTTCGTAGATGCCGGCAGCACACACAAACTCGGCTTTGACTTCCCAATAGTCGCGCGGCTGAAACTGTTTGATTTTCTCTTCACGCTCAACCACGATGGACAGCGTCGGTGTTTGGACCCGACCGACAGTGGTGAGATAAAAACCGCCCTCTTTCGAGTTGAACGCGGTCATCGCGCGCGTGCCATTGATGCCGATTAGCCAGTCGGCCTCGCTACGGCAGCGAGCGGCGTCTGCCAGTGGCAGCATCTCTTCGTCGTCACGCAGATGCGTGAATGCCTCGCGAATTGCGCCCGGCGTCATCGATTGCAGCCAGAGTCTTTGCACCGGCTGCTTTGCCTTGGCGTACTGCACAATCAGCCGGAAAATCAGCTCACCCTCGCGGCCCGCGTCACAGGCATTAATGATGCTACCGACGTCCTTACGCTTGAGCAGCTTGTTCAGCAACTTCAGGCGCGATTCGGTTTTCTGGATTGGGTTGAGCGCGAAATGCGGTGGAATCATCGGCAAGTTGGCGAACGACCATTTGCCCCGCTTGACATCGTATTCTTCAGGCGCCGCTATCTCGACCAGGTGACCGACCGCGGAAGACAACACATAGTTGTCTGACTCGAAGTACTCATCATGTTTGGTGAATCCGCCAAGACTCTTCGCGATATCGTTCGCGACAGAAGGCTTCTCGGCAATGATGAGTGTTTTTGTCATAGTGAATAAGAATTGGACAGCGGCGGTGCTTTTATCGCCGGTCGGAGCTGGCGCAAATCTAGAGCTTCGCGCAGGGGTAGCGCCTGAACCGGCGGGTTCGGCAGCCAAACGCGGCCAATGATAAGCGGGTTGTCAAGCAGTTCGCAAGCTGGCCGGCCCCGGCGGCTCGCCGCGACCCTGTTTTGCGCTCTTTTAGTGATACAGCGGCGGATGGGTGTTTTCTTCGTCGGCGAACAATTCGTCGAACATCAGGCTGTCAGGCTCTTTGCCCTGGCTCCAGAGGACCATCAGCACGATGACCTTTAGTTTATCGAGAGGAATTGGTGATTCATTCACAGCACAGGCGCGCTCAATGACGATTTCGCGCTGAATGGTGTTGATGACGTCCGCTGATTCGAGAAACTCAATGAAGCCAATAGCTTCTGAGCCGAGCATTTCATACTCTTTGTCGGCATAAACGCGCGAGCCGAATGAAAAGGCCGTCTGATGGGCCTGCTGGCTGAACATCTCATTCGTGGTTTCGGCGAGGTCGGTCAACCAGCCTAGCGCACGCGAGATCTCATCCTGTTCGAAACCTACCGCCGACAGTTTCTTCGCCAAAGCCACCGAATCAGGGCAGGCGTCGGGCCGGTAATAAGTTTCGTAAAGGTAAACAAGCACCTCAAACATTCTTATACTGTAACGGCATCTTTTCCTACGCACAAGTCAGAATGTCATAAAGCGCCCGGTGGCGATCAGCGTAATGACGCAATCAAGAAAGATTTCTGTTTTATTTCAGCAGCTTAGCTTTTTTGTCTGGCCAGACGCTAGATAAAACAAAAAACAGCTTTTTTGGAAGAGAGCCCGATTACATCCATTTTTAACGGCTATAAAAAACCTCGGCAGCCAAAATCCAAGTTGCTTTCGACGCATGAGGCATTCGACGAATGACGCATTCGGTGCTTGCTACAGCAAATCGGTCGAACCAGTAGTTGCGTTGAAGCGATACAGTTTTTAGCGGCAGAAACTTTTACGACGTCAGTTTTTGATAGCGTCCATCGCTCATTCGTTCAACGCTGCCATCAAGTTCCAGCAGTAGCAAGGTCGCTTGAATCTCGGACGCCGCCAAACCTGTGCGCTCCGCTAACTGATCAACCGAGGTCGGGTCATGGCCTGCGGCCTGCATCACTTGCCGAGCTTGTTCATCCACAGCTGCGGGTACGCCAGTGCTTGGACGCTGCCCCTTCACAGCAGCATTCGGCGTGGGGCGTGTTGACGTAGTGACGGCCTGCTGCGCCGCTGGAGTTAAGGCATGCAGTTGTAACTCTTCCAGAACATCTTGCGCAGACTCCACCAGCTTGGCACCTTGGCGGATTAGTTGATGACAGCCTTTAGCCAGTGGCGAATGGATTGATCCCGGAATCGCGAACACCTCACGCCCTTGTTCCAAGGCACTGCGCGCGGTAATCAGCGAACCTGATTGCAGCGCCGCTTCTACCACCAGCACACCTAGCGACATACCGCTAATCAGTCGATTGCGACGCGGAAAATTTGACGCAATCGCTGCTGTGCCAATCGGATATTCACTGAGAAGACAGCCATGTTCTGCAATACGATGCGCCAGCGCGCGATGTTTGGCGGGGTATACCAAATCAAGCCCGGTACCGGTGATGGCAATGGTTGATCCGTGTTCAGGGCTCGCGCTACACGCGCCTGCGTGCGCCGCTGCGTCAATGCCAAGCGCTAGTCCGGAAATGACACACAATCCCGCATTGCTCAGGGTCTGCGCGAAGCGTTCGGCATTCTGCATGCCTTGTGCGGTCGCGTTGCGGCTACCGACAATCGCGACACCGGGCCGTGACAGTAATTCAGTGCGACCTTTCGCATACAACAGTGGTGGTGGATCAGCGATGCTGAGTAGTGCCTGAGGATAGTTCGCATCAGCCAGTGTGAGCACATGATTGCCGGGTTCCGCAGCCCATGCGAGTGTTTTTTCAATCTGCAACTGCATCGCCGTATCCGGTTTGCCGGCCAGCGCAAGCGCGATTTTTTCAGGGACGCATTTTTGTAGCGCAGAGAAACCTGCTGACAGGATGTCGCTTGGCAGACCGAAACGTGACAGCAAGTCGCGCGCAGTCACCGTTCCGACGCCGTCTGTCAGCATTAATTGCAGCCAGGCTGCAAGATCATCACGGTCGCTCATTGGGGCTTGATGAGTGAATCAGATAGCCCACGCCAAGGGCGTCGCGGCTTCGGATAACCAGCGCCAGTGCTTCGTGCTCAAGCGCCTCAAACACCAGTAGCGCCCCGATGGAGGCGGCTTGTGCAGAGGATGCGGCTGGCGTGGGTGAGCGATTTTCATGACCGCCCATTCTATCTGGCCGCAGGACCTCGACCACGCTGCCAGGCCGAAGACCATCCGCCAATCCGCGGTCAAGCGCCACCACATCATGCTGCGAAGCCCAGCGGCTTTCCCGCAATACCGCCAGGATTTTGCCTTCCAGCCGCGGCGCAGCCTGTGGCGTCAGAATAGTCTGGGGCTGCGTCGCCACGGGTAGTAAGAGATCGCCCTGACTCAGCTCAGCATCTGCATGCACGACCAAGAATTGCGTTGGATTTTCTGCCTGCCGACGGACTTGACCAATGCGTAACAGGGGCACCGCTGGCAGCTCGCCACCATCTGAAGCTGCCGGCGCCGTCAGTGCGCGCATGACATCGAATGTCTCACCAGCAACGGCTGGCTTGGTCGTGAAAACGATGTCGCCGCGTAACAGCAAGCGCCGGCCTTCTGACAAGCCAACAATGCGCGGCGCATCGGCCACCGAGGTTGCAGAGACCAAGCGGTAGCGAGCGGCTAGCGATGTCAGCCTGGGATCAATCGTTGGAATTGCAGACTTGTGCGCTGTTATGACGACACGCGCTGTCGGCGATAACTTGCTTACCGCGGGCGTCGCCGTTGTCGCCGTCGTCGTGCTGCTAGTGGGCGCGACGCTAAGCACGCCGAGCGGTCGATCCAGCACGATGCGTTGACCGGGATAAATCCAATGCGGGTCGCGAATCTGCTCTTGGTTATTAGACCAAACCTCACGCCAGCACCAGGGATTTTGCAGAAACCGCGCAGCAATATCCCACAGCGTATCGCCTTGTTGCACGGTGTGCGAGTCGGGCGCGGAGCTGAGGATTACGCACTGGTTGGCAGCGTTTGCGGCAGCACCCAGGGACAGTGCAGCCGCAGCGAGCCACACGGCGGCTATGCTAGACTTCGTCATCGTTTTATCACGCTTGTTGGGGTTGGTGAGAAGTGTTTTTGCAGACTTGCGATCTGCACATTCGCCGCCGATTGTGCATGAGCGCATCCCCCTTACACACTGTTCGCCGCTGAATTTTTAGTGACTGTTGCGCAAAAGTTGTATGGCACTGTTATCCATCCTGCGATATCCCGATCCGCGCTTGCACACGATCGCCAAACCGGTTAGCTCGTTCGACGAGCGACTGGCGAAACTTGTCGCCGATATGGCAGACACTATGTACACCGCGCCCGGTATCGGGCTGGCAGCAACGCAAGTCGATGTGCATGAGCAAGTGATCGTGATTGATGTCTCCGACACACGCGATCAATTGCTGGTGTTGGTGAATCCGGAAATTGTCTGGGCCAGCGATGAGCGCCAGGTATATGACGAGGGTTGTCTCTCCGTGCCGGGTGTTTTTGATGGCGTTGAGCGCCCTCTGCGTGTGCGGGTCAAGGCGCATGATGCAAGCGGCAAGCTACAAGAATTCGATGCCGACGGCTTGCTGGCGGTCTGTGTTCAGCATGAGATGGACCACCTGAAAGGCAAAGTCTTCGTTGAGTATCTGTCGTCACTCAAGCGCAATCGCATCAAAACCAAGTTACTGAAAGAAGAGCGCGAGCTGAAGAAAGAGCGTCAAGCAGAAGCGGTACGCTAATCATGCGTGTCATTTTTGCGGGCACGCCAGAATTCGCCGCAGTTGCACTGTCGGCCATACACGCCGCTGGTATAGAAATTCCCCTCGTGCTGACCCAGCCTGATCGTCCTGCCGGACGCGGCATGCAGCTACACGCCTCGCCGGTCAAGCAATTCGCGCTGCAGCATCAGATCCCGGTGGCACAGCCCACGTCATTACGCCTGGACGGTAAGTTTTCCGATGAGGCCAAGCAAGCGCATGAGCTGCTTGCTTCAACGCCGCATGATGTGATGGTGGTTGCCGCTTATGGCTTGATACTTCCCCCTTCTGTGCTTGCGATACCACCGCAAGGTTGTATCAACATCCACGCGTCGCTGTTGCCGCGCTGGCGTGGCGCTGCGCCAATTCACCGTGCGATTGAGTCGGGCGATGCCGAGACGGGTATCACTATCATGCAGATGGACGTCGGGTTGGACACGGGTGACATGCTGTTGATAGCGCGCGAGCCGATTTCGCCGCAGGACACTACAGGCGAGTTGCACGACCGACTGGCCGCGCTGGGCGGACGCATGATCGTCGATGCCCTGCAGCGCTTGGCCGAGGGTCGTCTGACCGCAACGCCGCAGCCGGACGAGGGTGTGACTTATGCCGCAAAAATCTCCAAGGATGAGGCCGCGCTCGATCTGCGACTACCGGCCAGCACCCTGCTGCGACGAATTAACGCATTCAACCCCGCGCCAGGTGCGTCGGTGCAATTGGGCGATAGCGTTTTGAAGATTTGGCGCGCAGAGCGGGTTGCAGGTAGCGGCGAACCGGGTCTTGTTTTGGCAGTTGACGCGCGCGGCGTAACGGTCGCTTGCGGCGAAGATGCATTATTGCTGACAGAATTACAAAAGCCCGGCGGCAAGCGTCTTGCGGCGGTAAATTTTCTGCAAGGTTTCTCGATGGAGGCAGGGCAACGGCTGCAGCGACCGAGCTGATTTCCCGTATAATCCGCAGCGCGCCGATTTGACTCTGTCAATACCAGCTTGCGGGCGCGGGGGAGGCTTCCCCAAGAAATACTGCTAAAGCGGAACGCACACCCGGCTTCGCT
>JBIKUP010000293.1:0-3001 GCA_044347535.1 Burkholderiaceae bacterium | reverse complement strand
GAGCGTGACTGATCGTTGCGAGGACGTCGCCAACATTGTCGAGGGCATTATTGTCGAGAACGCTTGATCCGGCGTACCCGAATCATCTCGCATCAATCGACCCATGCAGACCCTCAATATCAGCCTGTACACGCTGGCGCTTTTAGTCATGCTGGCATTGCTGTTCGATTTCATGAACGGCTTCCACGACGCGGCGAACGCGATTGCGACCGTAGTTTCCACCGGCGTGCTCAAGCCTCATCAGGCTGTCATGTTAGCCGCTTTCTTCAATTTCTTCGCCATTGCTGTATTTCAGTTGAACGTGGCAACGACCGTTGGCAAGGGCACGATCGAGCCGTCCATTGTTGATCACTACGTCGTATTCGGCGCACTGGTTGGCGCCATCACATGGAATCTGCTGACTTGGTATTACGGGATTCCCTCGTCATCTTCGCACGCACTGATCGGTGGCTTGGTTGGCGCAGCAGTCGCGAAAGGTGGAACTAGCGCGCTGATCGCCTCCGGACTCATCAAGACAATTACGTTCATTGTTTTGTCACCGATGCTGGGCTTTCTTTTCGGGTCCTTGATGATGTTGCTGGTGTCTTGGTTGTTCGTGCGTGGTCATCCGCAACGTATCGATAAGTGGTTCCGACGCATGCAATTAGTATCTGCGTCGATGTACAGCTTGGGCCATGGCGGCAATGATGCGCAAAAAACTATGGGCATCATCTGGATGCTACTGATCGCTGCAGGGATGGTAGCTGCTGAGGATGCAAGTCCACCGACTTGGGTGATCGTGAGTTGCTACCTCGCCATTAGTGTCGGCACCTTGTTTGGTGGATGGCGTATTGTGAAAACCATGGGTCAGCGAATCACTAAGCTCCGTCCAGTCGGGGGCTTCTGCGCCGAGACAGGTGGCGCAATGACGCTGTTCATGGCAACGGCGATGGGCATTCCGGTGTCGACAACACACACCATCACTGGCGCCATCGTTGGCGTGGGCTCATCGCACAAAATGTCAGCAGTGCGCTGGGGCGTCGCGGGCAACATCGTATGGGCTTGGGTGTTTACGATTCCTGCCTCGGCTTTTGTTGCTGCGATCGCCTGGTGGGTAGGGCGCCAAATTCTGTAAACCCGCCAGGGAAGTGAGTGTGGCTATCTTTCAGAGTACCTCACTCGCGTGATCAGCCAATCGTGATCGTTCGCCACGGGCCAATGTTACATGCCCACTGTGTGACCAACCTTTGAATCTATCAACCACATAGGTCAAGCCGCTCGAGCCTTCGGTGAGGTAAGGCGTATCGATCTGCGCAATATTGCCTAAGCAGACGATCTTGGTACCGGGACCGGCACGCGTCACCAACGTCTTCACTTGTTTCGGCGTCAGGTTTTGGGCTTCGTCGATGATCAGGTACTTGTTGACGAAGGTACGACCGCGCATGAAGTTAAGTGATTTGATCTTGATCCGTGAGCGAATCAATTCCTGTGTCGCGGCACGTCCCCACTCACCAGCGTCTGAATCCGATTTGTTGAGCACTTCGAGGTTATCGTCGAACGCGCCCATCCAGGGGCCCATTTTTTCTTCTTCGGTACCAGGCAAGAAGCCGATATCTTCGCCAACGGGTACGGTGACGCGGGTGACAATAATTTCGTTATAGACCTTCGACTCCAACACTTGTGCCAAACCTGCAGCGAGCGCGAGCAGGGTCTTGCCGGTACCGGCTTGGCCGAGCAGAGTAACAAAGTCGCATTCGGGGTCCATCAGCAGGTTGAGCGCGAAATTTTGCTCACGGTTACGCGCGGTGATTCCCCAGACATTGTTTCTGCTATGGCCGTAATCGCGCAGGGTACGCAGGACGGCGGTCTTGCCGTTGATCTGTACCACCTGACCATTAAACGGCGCTTCACCGTTTTTAGGTTCGGTGTAAACAAACTGGTTAACCAGCATCGCCGGCACCATAGGACCAGTGACTCGGTAGTAGGTTGTGCTGAATCCGTGACGGTTTTCTTGCCACGACTCCATGCCCTTGCCGTGCTTGACCCAGAAATCGTCGGGCAGCTGCAGAATCCCGCCATAGAGCAAGTCGGTGTCTTCGAGCACATGGTCGTTGAAGTACTCTTCGGCCGGCAGGCCGAGCGCACGCGCTTTGATCCGCATGTTGATGTCTTTCGACACCAGCACCACCGGACGCCCCTGTTGCGCTTGCAGCGCGCGCACGACACCTAGAATTTGGTTATCCGCTTTACCCTCAGGAAGGCCCTCAGGCAGCGCCCAGTTCTGCAACTTGGTCTGGAAATACAAACGGCCACCAGCATCTTTGTTGCCCAACTTACTGAGCGGGATACCGCTATCAATCGCACCCTCAGACACGTCGGCTACCAGCGCATCCAGCGAGCGCGACACTTGACGGGCGTTACGAGCAACCTCGGACATCCCCTTTTTATGGTTGTCCAACTCTTCCAGCGTGATCATCGGCAAGTAGACATCGTGTTCTTCGAAGCGGAACAGCGAGGTCGGGTCATGCATCAGCACGTTGGTGTCCAGCACGAACAGTTTGGTGATGCCGCGCTTGTCGGCGAGTTTGCTGGTCTGTGATTTACCGGCGCTATCCGCCCGTGCTTTGCGCTCGGCGGGTTTTTCAGCGGCAGGCAACTCGGTCTTGACCTTCGCCACCGGCGTGTTACTCACCAGCGCGATCGCTGGTCGGACGGTTCTGCCTTTTTCTGCCTTCGGGTAATCAGCCTGAGAGAGTAATGCTGCGGGTTTGCTGGGCATTTTAGGCAGTGGCATCAGAACCTCTTTCTTAAAATAGACGCTGGAAAATACCCGGTGGTATTTGAATACCGTCCGGAAAAAAAGAAAGGCTGTTCAAGCCGAAGGTTAGTCACCTTCTTCTCAAACAGCCGCTTTTGTAAATACTTTATAAGATTCAATGGCTTAGATAATCTCAGCCGAGTGCCTCGATGAATTCAAGCACCTCATCAACATGACCCGGGACTTTCACTCCGCGCCATTCTT
>JBIKUP010000292.1:0-3009 GCA_044347535.1 Burkholderiaceae bacterium | reverse complement strand
TGTAGCGATGCTCGGGCTCGGTCATCAGCTCTTCATCAAGCCCAGGTACGGACTTGCTGTCGGTGACGATGCCAACCCAGCAGCGGTCGTAGGCAAGACCCTCGGTCAGCAGCGACATCGGATCATTTTCAAACACCGCAGCTTCGACATTTCGATTGATCAGCAGCCGTTGGCCGGGCTCCCAGTGCGCGCAATCTCCACGCTCCAACTGCCGCGCGCCGACAAACAAACCCTCACGGCAGGCAACACCAACACGCGCACCGGATAGCTGCATCAGCCAGGCGACCAAGCGCGCGATTGGCGTGGTGCCCTCACTGCCAGCAACACCGACGATAGGAATACGGCCACGCTGGCCCTCCGGGAACAGATGGCTGACGATGGCGTCACCCACTGGTCGCACTTCACCTAGTGCCGGCTTCAGGTGCATCAGCAAGCCGGGACCGGCGTTGACTTCAACCACCGCACCGCGTTGTGATTCGAGTGGCTGAGCGATGTCTTTGCAGACAATGTCGATGCCGGCAATATCCAGCCCGATGATTTGCGCGGCAAGTGCGCAAGTGAAGGCATTGTCGGGGTGGATCAGATCACTGCATTCGACCGCATGATTGCCATTCGCGGTGATCAGCACGCGCTGGTCTACGGCCGGTACCGACTCAGTCGTCAGGCGCTGCCGCTGCAGGTTGCCTTGAATAACGCTGTTGGTGATCGGGTTTAGCTTTTCCAGCGGATGAATATCGGCGCTACCGCGACGAGGATCGCTGTTGATTTGCTGCTCGATGAGTTCTGCCACGGTCGAACGCCCGTCACCCGTGACCCATGCGCTTTCGCCACGCGCGACGGCGATCACTTTGCCGCCGACCACTAGTACGCGATGCTCGTCACCCTCGATGTAACGCTCGACAATCACATCCGGATCTTCAGCGCGCGCAATCGCATACGCCGATTCAACTTCTTCGCGCGTACGCAGGTTGAGCATGACGCCGCGCCCGCGGTTGCCATCACGCGGCTTGACTACCACCGGTAAACCAATGTCTTCGGCGACTTCCCATGCAGCCTCGACGCTATGCACGACTTCGCCATTGGGAACGGGCACGCCGCAGCTCTTGAGCAGCGCCTTGGTCAGGTCTTTGTTGCCAGCGATGCCTTCAGCGATCGCGCTGGTGAGGTCAGTCTCGGCCGTCCAGATACGGTTTTGCAGCGCGCCGTAACCGAGCTGTACGAGATTGCCTTGGTTAAGACGGATATGCGGAATCTTTCGTTTTTTGGCGCTAGCGACGATATGCGCCGTCGAGGGCCCCAGGTAATACTCGTCAATCGCTTTGCGGATTTTTGCCAGTTCGGGCTCGACCTCGAATGGCTGCTGATTAATTACCGCGTGTATCAGCTTCAGGCCAGCGTCGAACGCCGTTCTGCCTACAGTCTCGTCTGGCACACGGAACACCATGCGATAAGTACCAGAGCGCGTGGTTTCGCGGGTCTGACCAAAACCGGCCTCCAGACCCGACAGTTCGAGCAGTTCAATAATCACATGCTCAAGCACATGGCCCATCCAGGTGCCATCGCGCAGGCGCTGCTCAAAGCCGTAGGGCACGCCCGGGCTGCAGTGATGTGCTGCGACCTGTGGCAAAACCGACAACAAACGGTCAATAAAGCCGGGTTGCCGGTTACTCGGCCACTCCTCCAGCACACCCAGATCCAGCCAGGCCTCCAGTACCGGAGTGTAGGTCCACATATTCGGACCACGCAGGAAGGTAATGCGCGGGACCCTAATTTCAAACGGGCCAGGCGGCATGACAGCGGGATTTGTAGTGCTCATCGGATAGGGGTTCGGGCAAAAAGGTAAGATGTCGGATTGTTAGGACTAAGCGGCGGATTTCGGTGACAATGCGCGCAGTCTGCGACAGCAGCAAACCGCTTCAGTTCAATTCACTGGATTATCAGCTCGCGACACTTGGTTCCGTATTCATGCCGCCTAGCGCCCCATCTCATGTAGCACCTGCCGCGGCTTCTACGCCGCACGATCATCGGGATAGCCCGCCTTTGCGCGCGCATGAACATGTACTCGCTACGCTGGAACCGGATCTGAACCCGGCGCTTAAATTTACGTCCAGCCGCTTGCTGCTCACAACCGAGCGAATGATAAGCCATTCAGATGGCGAGGGGTGGTCTGAGTACCCGCTCCAACCTGGCTTGACGCTGCACCACACCGATCATGGTGGCGTCGCGACGCTCGCGCTGCATGATCAGCAAGGCACCTTGGCGCTTTGGCGTTTCACGCTGGCGCAAGAAGTGAGTGCGCTGCGTTTTATTCAACATTTTGAAAAAGTACAAGCCGCGCGTGGCGGTCAAGTACTGACGCCCGAAGAGTCGGGTGCGCGCTGCCCGAGCTGTCACGCGCTGTTGCCGGATCAGACCGAGGAATGTCCGGTCTGCCATCGCGAGTTACTCGAACCGGTGTCCACTTGGGTACTACTGCGCCTGTGGCGTTTTGCCAAGCCATACAAAATGCAGCTGCTGCTGGGTTTCTTCCTCACGCTGGCCTCGACTGCGGCGCTAATGGTGCCGCCGTATTTGTCGATGCCGCTGATGGATGAAATTCTGATCCCACAGCAAACTGGTGCGCAGATCGATACCCAAGACGTGGTTTTATACCTCTCGGGTTTGTTAGTGGCGGCGATGTTGGCATGGGGGCTTGGTTGGTGGCGAACCTATCTCCTTGCACTGGTCTCCGAGCGTATCGGCGCGCATTTGCGCACGGCGACGTTCAATCACCTGATGACGCTGTCGCTCGATTATTTCGGCGCTAAACGCACGGGCGATTTGATCGCGCGGATTGGTAATGAATCCGACCGAATATGCATATTCCTATCGCTGCACGCTCTCGATTTTGCAACCGATGTGCTGCTGCTGGCGATGACCACTGTGGTGCTGTTTACGATCAATCCTTGGCTGACGGTGGTCACGCTACTGCCGCTACCATTGATCATGTGGTTGATCCATTCGGTACGC
>JBIKUP010000291.1:0-3022 GCA_044347535.1 Burkholderiaceae bacterium | reverse complement strand
AGTACTCTATAGAAGCGGAATGCTGCAATTCATGATTCATGGCCTTCCGTCTGCCCGGTGCTACAGGCGACGGTAGGTATGGGAGAGCAGGGATTTCCGCCGCAGCAGTTTTCAGTGAGAAATTCGAGCAGCGTATTCATGGCTTGTATTTTTGCAGAATGAATCACAAACCGACCTTCTTGCCGTGAGCTTGCAAGATCAGCATGCACCAACTCTTTCATATGAAAGGTCAGGGCGGATGGCGAGATACCCAACTCCTGAGCGAGTTGACCTGCAGTGCGACCAGTGGGTCCCGCCTGCACCAGTGCACGGAAAATTGCCAGTCGCGACTCTTGCGCTAGCGCTGACAGTGATCGAACAGCAGTTTTGTTATCCATGCTCATGATTGGCTTTCAATGAGGCTTGCGTCATCCGATGGTCTGACAGAACCGATCTCACGTACACGCTCTTGCAAAGCGATCTTGTCGAGCTTCTCCATTGGCAGGCTGAGCAGAATCGCAATTCGATTAGAGATTTGATACATAGCTCGTTGAAAAGCGCGGATGCGGACCTCCTCGGAGCCTTCAACGGCAACCGGATCTTCAAATCCCCAGTGTGCAGTCATTGGTTGCCCTGGCCACATCGGACAGACCTCGCCCGCAGCTTGATCGCAGACGGTAATCACGAAGTGCATGTGCGGTGCATCTGCCTGAGCAAATACATCCCAGCTTTTGCTTTCCAGGCCATCGGTTGGGAAGCGCGATTTTTCCAGTAGCTGAACCGCGACCGGGTGGACCTCACCCCGCGGGTGGCTACCGGCACTGAAACCCCGAAAACGCCCACCACCGAGTTTGTTGATGATGGATTCGGCAAAGATGCTGCGCGCCGAGTTTCCGGTGCATAAAAACAAGATATTCATGACTTTCGTGTCCATCTCGTCCTCCCTATTGAATTTGGACGCATCCGTGCCGTATGTCGTACTGGTCTGGATTTCAGCAGCTATGCGCCTCATTATTTCATCATTTCAATATTTATTCAAATCTTATGATATTATTTTCATTGTTTCTATTTGTCGTGATTGATGGGTCTTTTGCGGCTAAAGGTGCGGAAAGTGAGGGGAATAGTGAAGGTCGGTATCAACGGAATGGGACGAATTGGGCGGCTTGCCCTACGCGCTGCCATGGGCGCAGCAGACCGACAGGGTGACGACCCGTATGCCGGAAACCGGCTTGAGGTGGTCCACCTTAACGAGATCAAGGGCGGGGCAGCAGCAACCGCGCATCTCTTGGAATTCGATTCGATTCAGGGCCGCTGGCGCGCCGGCATTGAGGCGCTCGACGAGTCGCATATCCGGATCGGCGACCAAACGCTTGGTTTCTCGAGCCACCCAAAAGCAGGGGAGATCCCCTGGGGCGATCTGGGCGTTGATCTAGTGCTTGAGTGCACCGGCAAGTTCCTCACGCCCGAGACCTTGCAGGGACACCTCGATCGAGGCGCCAAGCGCGTGATTGTGGCTGCCCCGGTCAAGTTTGAGTCTGTACTGAACATCGTGTTTGGCGTCAATCACCATTTGTACGACCCTGCGAAGTACCCGATCGTTACCGCCGCGTCATGTACGACAAATTGTCTCGCCCCCATCGTTAAGGTAGTACACGAGGCGATCGGTATCCGGCATGGCCAGATCACCACTATTCATGATCCTACTAATACCAACGTCGTCGTTGATGCCCCACACCGAGATTTACGTCGTGCGCGCAGCGCCATGTTGAGCCTGCAGCCGACGACTACCGGTAGCGCTACCGCGATTGCCCTTATCTACCCAGAACTGAAAGGCAAGCTGAACGGCCATGCGGTGAGGGCGCCGGTACTGAATGCTTCGCTGACCGATTGTGTGTTCGAGCTTGCGCGCACCACTACGGTCGACGAGGTCAATGCGCTATTCGCCGCTGCTGCCAGTGGACCACTGGCGGGCATTCTGGGCTTCGAAACCAAGCCACTGGTGAGCGCAGACTATGCACGCGATACCCGCAGTGCGATTGTCGATGCGCCTTCTACTATGGTGACCGACGCCACCCTGTTGAAGGTCTATGCCTGGTACGACAATGAAATGGGATATTCCTGTCGCATGGTCGATTTGGCTTGTTATCTCAACGCGCAGGGCTTGTAGTCGATGGGTGCGCCGAGCGCTGGTTTGCGCCAATACCTGATTGTTACTTCAGCCTACTGGAGTTTTACGCTCACTGATGGTGCTTTGCGGATGTTGGTGCTCATGCACTTCTTCCGGCTAGGGTATTCGCCCTTCACGCTGGCTTTTCTTTTTCTGCTGTATGAAGCTGCCGGGGTAGTCGCGAATCTGATCGGTGGCTGGCTGGCGACGCGATTCGGCATTGCGCGCATGTTGATGGTGGGATTAAGCACCCAAATTGCGGGATTTTTGTTACTAGCTGCGCTCTCTCCAGAATGGAGTGCCGCACTATCCGTGGCGTGGGTCGTCGCAGCTCAGGGAGTTTGTGGTGTCGCCAAGGACCTGACAAAAACCGCCTCGAAGTCAGCGATCAAATTAACCGCCGGCGAGGCATCTGGGCAGTTATTCCGCTGGGTGGCATGGTTCACCGGTAGCAAGAATGCGATGAAAGGTATTGGCTTCTTCGCCGGTGGATTACTACTCGACAGTTTCGGTTTCTCTCATGCACTCTGGTTGATGGCGGGTCTGTTGAGCATCGTATTGATCTTGGTTTTTTTCAGCTTGCCACCAATGATGGGTAAGTCAAAAGCGTCTGCCAGCATCCGCGAATTATTCGGTAAGCAAAGGGCGATTAACTTACTAGCTGCAGCCAGAATCTTTTTGTTCGGTGCGCGCGACGTCTGGTTTGTGGTGGGTGTTCCTGTCTTCTTGTACAGCCAGGGTTGGAATTTCACGATGGTCGGTACGTTCATGGCGTTCTGGACCATTGGCTATGGCGTGGTGCAGGCCTTGGCACCCAAGGTAATCAGACGCAGTAGTGATGGCTTATCTACTGAGGTGCCGGCCGCGCGCCATTGG
>JBIKUP010000290.1:0-3023 GCA_044347535.1 Burkholderiaceae bacterium | reverse complement strand
GAACGGCACGGCAGTGTTCGCGTTCAAGGGCGAGAACCTCGACGAATACTGGGACTTCACGCACCGTATTTTCGAATGGCCAGATGGCGGTTACTCGAACATGATTCTCGACGATGGCGGCGACGCCACGCTGCTGCTGCATCTGGGCACCCGCGCTGAGAAAGATCAAAGCGTGCTGGCTAATCCGGATTCGGAAGAAGCTGTGTGCCTGTTCAACTCGATCAAGAAAAAACTCGCAACCGACCCAACCTGGTACTCGACCCGCCTCGCGCAGATCAAGGGCGTGACTGAAGAGACCACCACCGGTGTGCATCGTCTTTATCAGATGTTCAACGAAGGCAAGCTCGCCTTCCCGGCCATCAACGTGAATGACTCGGTCACCAAGTCCAAGTTCGACAACCTGTACGGTTGCCGCGAGTCGCTGGTCGATGCCATCAAGCGTGCGACCGATGTCATGATCGCCGGTAAGGTTGCCGTTGTTGCCGGTTACGGCGACGTGGGCAAGGGCTCGGCACAGGCGCTGCGCGCGCTGTCAGCGCAAGTGTGGGTGACGGAAGTCGATCCGATCTGTGCACTGCAAGCTGCGATGGAAGGCTATCGTGTCGTCACGATGGAATACGCCGCTGAGCATGCAGACATCTTCGTGACCGCTACCGGTAACTATCATGTGATCACGCATGACCACATGAAGAAGATGAAAGACCAGGCCATCGTCTGCAATATCGGTCACTTCGACAACGAAATCGAAGTCGTCGCGCTGAAGCAGTACACATGGGAAAACATCAAGCCACAGGTGGACCATGTGATCTTCCCGGATGGCAAGCGCATCATCCTGCTGGCCGAAGGCCGTCTGGTGAACCTCGGTTGCGGCACTGGCCATCCGTCCTACGTGATGAGCTCGTCGTTCGCGAACCAGACCATCGCGCAGATCGAGTTGTTCACGAAGACCAAGAACTACCCGATCGGTGTGTACACCTTGCCGAAGCATCTCGACGAAAAAGTCGCGCTGCTGCAGCTGAAAACGCTCAACGCGCAGCTCACAAAGCTGACCGAAGAGCAAGCTGCTTACATCGGCGTGAAGACGGAAGGCCCGTACAAGCCCGATCACTATCGTTATTGATCGCAGCTCGTTCGGTGGGTAGTGCCAATGACGCTACCCACCAAAACCAACTCGCCGAGGTTCGATGCGCTTGCTGCTCATCTGGATCGTCAACACGGTCACCCTGTTTGTGTTGCCGCGTTTGCTCGATACCGTGCAAGTCGATAGTTTTACGACGGCGCTGACAGCTGCATTGGTGCTCGGCTTGGTGAATACCCTGATCCGCCCGATTCTTTTGGTACTAACGCTGCCGATCACCTTCCTGACGCTAGGGCTGTTTATCTTCGTGATTAATGGCCTGATGTTTTGGGTGGTGGCCGACATCGTGCCGGGCTTTCAGGTGACGAGTTTTAGCGCGGCGATTGTGGCCGCGTTTGTCTACAGCGTGATCTCTTGGTTGTTAACGGCCTTCATCCCGAAATAAATCCATGTCACAAGCTATTTTCAGCGTTGAATTCTTCCCGCCCAAAACCGCCGAGGGCGTCGACAAGCTCAAGCAGGCGCGCCAGCAATTGGCTCAGATAAAGCCCGCGTATTTTTCCGTGACCTTTGGCGCTGCTGGGTCAACACAAGCCGGTACGCGCGACACCGTGCTCGAGATTCAGCAAGAGGGGTATCACGCCGCGCCGCATCTGTCGTGTATCGGTCGAACCCGCGACGACTTGCGTGCAATTATCAATGAGTACAAGGCGCACGGTATTCGCCACATCATTGCACTACGTGGCGATCTGCCCAGTGGCTTTGGCGGTACCTTTGGTGAACTGCACTACGCCAGCGATTTGATCGCCTTTATTCGTGAAGAGACCGGTGACTGGTTTCATATAGAAGCGGCAGCTTATCCAGAGATGCATCCGCAAGCGAAATCGCCGCAGGATGATTTGCAGAATTTTGTGCGTAAGGTAAAGGCGGGTGCCAATGCAGGCATTACCCAGTATTTCTACAATCCAGATGCCTACTTCCGGTTCGTGGATGACATCGCTCGCCTGGGAGTAGATGTGCCGGTGTTCCCCGGCGTTATGCCGATCACGAATTTCTCACAGCTGGCGCGCTTCTCCGATATGTGCGGGGCTGAAGTGCCGCGTTGGATCCGACTCAAGCTGGCCTCGTTTGGCGATGACACAAAATCAATCCGCGCTTTCGGTCTGGATGTGGTGTCACAGATGTGTTATCGCTTATTGGCGGGTGGCGCACCCGGCCTGCACTTCTACTCACTGAATCAAGCTGCGCCGACATTGGCGATTTGGGAGCGATTGAATCCGGCTGCCTAACGAGATAGGTGCTTAGTCAGTCAAAATGACATCCAGCGGAATGTCATGCGCCTCTGCTTCAAAGCTCACCTTGGCAAAGGCATATGCAATCCCGACAGCGCGTGGCCGAGGATCTTGTGCCAGCGTTCGATCGAAGTAGCCGCCGCCAAATCCGAGGCGCAGATTCTGATCGGTGTAGCCGATGCAGGGCGCAAGCACAGCATCCGGCTGCAGATACTCACCGCGCGTGCTCGGTGCGAGTGTGCCGCTTGCGTCTTTGGTGAGCGCATCACCCGGTCGCCATCGCACAAATACCAGCGGTTGCTCTCGTTCCAGCACAACGGGCATGGCCACCGTGATGCCATGCACAGGCAGCAGCTCATAGAGCGCGGACATATCCGGCTCCCCGGCAATCGCCAGATAAGCACCCAATACGTGAATGTGATTCGCCTGCAGCCAGGGCAGTAATTTGGCGATGATGCGCGCATCGGCGGCTGCCTTGATGTCAGGTGCCAGCGCGCGCCGCGCTGCAATCAGTTGACGTCTTAGTTCGGCTTTAGAAGTTACTTGGTTCATGAATGACAAATCAGTGAAGCGATCGGATTAGTTTACTCACTGCATGCTATTCTAAGACTATCGTAAGTAGTCATCAGAAAGTTATGAAGCATTACTCAAGA
>JBIKUP010000289.1:0-3037 GCA_044347535.1 Burkholderiaceae bacterium | reverse complement strand
CGCGCGCCAAACCTCGGCTCGGGGCAGACAGGGTTGCAGTGGTATGGCAAGCTGCCGCAACAGCCACACCAGCCACAGCAGATTTAATAGTGACACCAACACTCTAGCCGCGAGAACGCCGCTGATACCACCGCCTTGCACTGCCACCACGGCCGAGACCAAGTTAACCAGCACGCCGAAGAAAGCTTCGCCGCTTGCAGAGCGATCAAAGCGTTGTAAGGCTTGCGGCACTACCAGCAAATAGTTTTGTATTTGCAGTAGCGCAAAACCCAAGGCGGCAATCTGCAGTCCAAGTAGTGCATCCGCATGCAGGGCAGGTGAAACTTTGAACAAGTGATCAAGCAGGTACTCTGCAAATATCAGCAGTAGCAAGCCTCCGATCAGACCAAGCAGGCTATAAAAACCAGCGCCAAACCAGAAGGTCTCAGCAAAGCGACGATGATCTTGTCGTGCGTGATGCTCGGCGAGGAACTTGATCGAGCCTGCGGATAAGTTGGCATCCAGCACACCAAAGTAGCCAACCACCGAGGTGATTAGGGTCACCACGCCAAAGCCTTCCAGACCAAGGCCATGAATCATCAGCGGCACGGTGGCAAGTGCCACCAGTGCGGGCAATGCCGAGCCCGAGAGATGCCAGAGTGAGTTACGCAGCAGCATAGGGTTGAGGCAAATAGCTGTTACGGCTGCGAACAAGCTGTGGGTGCAGGTACACCATCGCGAGCGTCATTCCGATCAGCAGCATGCTGCGAAACTCGATGATAGGTGTGCCAATCAGTAGCGTCGGTGACCAAAACAAGAGCCCCGCCACACTCATGTCGGCCAGTAAGGCACTGTTACCGCGCATAGCTGCCCGGTAGCGGAAGTAATGCAGGACGCAGGCGCTTAGTAATGCAAGGAACATCAGCAAGCCAACCAGCCCACTTTTCAGAACCAGATGCCCGAAGCCGCTGTGCACAAAATCAAATTTACCGAAGTGATAGTCGAGCGCATCTTCGTTACCGTAGAACGTGCCCCAACTACCTAAACCAAATAGCCATTGCCCATCTAGACTTTTGGCAGCCGCTTCTAGTTCGTAAAATCGGCTGACCTCGGTGGCACGCCCGGGTCCGACGTCATACAGCAGCGAGGAGAGAAATCCGGTGCGTTGGGTGTTGAATTGCAGACGCTCCTTCATGAGCGTAGCGGCACCAATCACGAGCGCTGCGATACCGACGCCACCGCACAGGATCCGGCGCTGCCAAGGTAGCTGCCATAGCAGTACCGCAAACATTAAACCCAGTCCTACTAAGGATGAGCGACGAAATGAAAGCGCAACCGTAGCTATTTCCATGGCAAATAAGCCGAGTAGCAGGGCGCGCTTGTGTGGCGACATCCTGACACTCGGCATCAAGAGCAGCCAGGCGATGCAGAACGCGGCAAGTGCAGCGATATAGTTATCAGCGATGTCGAAATACACTAGCTTGAGATCGAGCTTTTCAAAGTTTCGATAGGGGTTCGCTGTATCGCCCCCCAAGAACTGATAGCGCACTAATCCGAAGGCGGCACGTAGCGCCGCCAACCCTAATAGCCATAGCAGCAGCTGACGCCGGTGCTGCTCGCTATTGATCGTGCTGAGGATCAGGAGCGCGAATAGCGTCATGTTGAGTACATTGATAATGCCGTTGTAGCCAAATACCGCCATTGCTTCTATGCCCGACATCAGGCCAAGTACTAGATGTCCCAACAACATGAAGCTGAACGCAGTAAGGAATAAGGGAAAAGGGGACTGCAGGCTGAGGCCTTGCGTCTTGATGATCGACCCCTGAGTTTTGGTTCTGATCAGCATGGCTGCTGCCGCCGTCCACAGGAGTAAATTCAACAGTGAAAATGCGAATATCCCGGTACCGCGGGCATATATCGTGTTTTCTTCTTGTAGCTGGCCCCACGTCGATGACGAGAATACGCATAAGATGGTGACAAACCCCAGCGTCACCATCGCCGGTGCGCGCAAGCACACGGCGATCGCGATCGGTGCCGACAAGAGGGCAGCCAGCAGCAGCAAAAAAGGATCAGGCGCAGAAGACATTGACTAGTTAATTCAGAGCCTCAGCTGTGGTCGTTCAACATAGCCACGACTCGCCAAATCCATCGGGCTAGTCGCGTGCGCCGCGAGGTAGTGTTGAACTGTTCGCTCGATACCTTCTTCCAAGCTGATACTTGGCTGCCAGCCCAGATGACGAAGCTTGCTAGAGTCCAGCAGCTTGCGGGGTGTTCCGTCGGGTCGGCTAGTATCAAACGCGATATGCCCCTCATAACCAACCGCTTCTGCAACCATAGCCGCGAGATGACCGATACGTACTTCTTCACCACTACCGACATTCAGATGCGAGCGCTGAGGTGTGACTAGCTTGTTGAGCTCCTCGCGCGGCAAGGCCATCAGGTGCAGGCAGGCACTCGCTAAGTCATCCACATGCAAGAACTCGCGTAATGGATCACCACTGCCCCAGATTGTGACGCTTGGCTGGCCATGAATCATTGCATCATGAAACCGTCGGATCAGTGCCGGTAGTACGTGACTATCCTCGGCGTGAAAGTTATCGCCAGGGCCGTATAAATTCGTCGGCATCAAACAACGGAAATCCGTACCGTATTGGCGGTTGTAGCTTTCGCAGAGCTTGATGCCAGCGATTTTTGCTACAGCGTAGGGTTCATTCGTCGGCTCGAGCGGGCCGGTCAGTAAAGATTCTTCGCTGATCGGTTGTGGTGTGAGTCTTGGATAAATACAAGACGACCCAAGAAACAGCAGCTTGCCGATATGATGTCGCCACGCTGCGTGAATCACATGAGTCTGGATTAGCAGGTTCTGGCGAATGAACTCAGCCGGGTAGTGGTGATTGGCATGTATGCCACCGACTCGCGCTGCAGCAACATATACCGTATCTATGCCTGAGCGCGCGAAGAAGGTATCCACCTGTGTGCCATCACACAAATCCAGTTGCTGACGTGTTTGTAGCACCAGCTCGACATCGGGTCGTGCACGTAGCGCACGCACCAGTGC